>NZ_FONF01000047.1:0-7645 GCF_900112835.1 Marinobacter sp. DSM 26671
ATGCCGCTGCCGGGGGAGCGTCTGGTCGCGTTTCTCAGTGATGGGGCATTTGAGGAGCAGCGGGGCAGCGACTGGGCAAGCCGCTGGTGGCGAGCCGAGGACTGTGGCCTGGTGACCCCGGTGATGATTGCTAACGGGCGCCGCATTGATCAACGGTCAACCATCTTTCTGCAAGGAGGCACGGACTGGTTCCGGCAGCACCTGGAGCTCAATGGTTTTTACCCCATACTCATTGATGGCCGCGATCCTGCGGCCTTTATCTGGGGCATCTTCGAGGCCGAATCGAGGCTTCAGGCGTGCAGCGAACAGGTCAGCGCCGGCCACATGAGGTACCCTGTAAAGCTCCCCTATCTGATTGCCGAGACGGTCAAAGGCTATGGTTTCTATGGTGCTGGCTCAAACGCGGCGCATGGTACCCCGCTTCCGGCAATACCGAGATTTGATGAGGTCTCGCGCAGGCACTTTAACGAATCCATTGCCCGTTTGTTTGTGCCCGAGATCGAGATTCACGGCGCCCGCGACGTGCTGGCAACTCACCGGGCAGACGATCGGCCTGCGGAAAAGGATCATCCGCTGAGCTGTCGTGACGTCAAGCTGCAAACTGTGCCCGAACCGGTCTGGTTGCAAACGGCGGTATCAGAGTCGCCCATGGTTGCGATTGATCGGCAGTTTGTTGCCCTTGTAAAGGCCAACCCGGCGCTTCGTATTCGCCTGGGGAACCCGGATGAATTGCGTAGTAATCAGATGAACCAGTCGCTTGACCTTCTGAAGCATCGCACCCTGACGCCCGAGCCCGGCCTTGCGGAATCCCTTCACGGCTCGGTAATCACAGCCCTGAATGAGGAGGCCGTTGTCAGCGCCGCTCTGGGTAATAAGGGAGGTATGAATCTGGTGGTGTCCTACGAAGCGTTTGCCATGAAAATGATTGGCGCTCTTCGGCAGGAAATTATTTTTGCGCGACACCAGAAAAGTCTCGGTCGGCCCGCCCGATGGTTATCCGTGCCGGTCATTGCGACGTCGCACCTCTGGGAAAACGGCAAGAACGAGCAGTCTCATCAGGACCCGGCCTTCGGCGAAGTCCTGATGGGAGAAATGAGTGACACTGCCCGCGTTGTCTATCCTCCCGACTGCAATAGTGCTGTGGCGTGCCTTAACGAGTGTTTTCGAACCCAGGGGCAGTTCTGGGCCATGACGGTTCCCAAGGCAAAACTGCCTGCCGTTTTTGACGGCCGTCAGGCTGTGCAATTGGTTCGGGATGGTGCCATCGCTCTTGGTGAAGCCGGTGATGTGCAGTTGATCGCTGTCGGCGCCTATCAACTCCGTGTTTGCCAGGAGGTCGCTGAAGCGCTGGCTCAGCGGGGGCTTTCGTGCGGTGTGGTCTGCCTTCTCGAACCTGGTCGATTCCGGAGTCCCCGGGATCCAATGGAGTCAGGGCATCAGTGTGGTAGTTCTTACAGTTCCGAGCTGTTTCCCCAGGATACAAAACTCAGGGTGTTCGTGTGCCATATGCGCCCAGAAGCCTTGCTGGGAATCTGCCGTCCTCTTGATCTCGGGCCTGATCGGACGCTGGCGTTTGGCTACGAAAACCATGGTGGCACCCTGGACACATCGGGGCTGCTGCAGGCCAATAAATGTGATTCACATTCAATAGTGCAGGTGATCCTGTCAAAAACTGGCTCCTCAGGCGCTGATAAGGCGACATTGTAGCGATGGAGCGCGAGGATCGATTTACAACAGTCTTTACGGGGAAAAGTAAAGCGTTGGTGATCACCGTGCTGATTCTCACACTAAAACAATCCGGGCGGCAACCGATTCAGCTAGCCGCCCGACATATAGGTAAATCATGCTATGAATGAATCGTTCAATCACGCTGGGGCCTGGGGCATCACACTGATCGTTATCGTTCTGGTGTCCTGATTCTTTTACCGTTACAGGCAGGGGGGACACGAGGCGCCAAAATGGTTGATGGAGCGGAAAGGATCAAGATCCACGGCGACTGGATTCCGGTCAAGGCCCGGCTGGAGGTGTTGAGTGGGCTTTCCGGGCACGGGGATTTCGCAGAGATTGAACAGTGGCTTGCTCAGAGTGACCTGGCCCCCGAAACGCCGATCAACCTGATCCACGGTGATCCGGAGGCGCTGGAGGCGCTGAGGGATCACTTGCGTCAGAACACCCGGTTTGAGGTGGATGTGGCAGGCTACCAATCCATTTTGCGTCTTTGACGATGCCCTGACGGCCATCTTCGAGGGCGACCTGAATGAGCCGCTTAAGATCCGGCAACGACCTTGGTCGCGGCGGCTGCCGAGTGCTAGAATGGGCGATCTCATTGGCTGGAGTGAGAGGCAGTGGCCCTGATCCCGGCTCCAACCTGAACAGTAATGTCATAAGGAGTGTTTGGTGAAATCCCAATCCTGGCTCTGGTCTCTGATAGCGGTGTTGGTGCTCGCCGGCGGTTCTTATGGGGTTTTTGTTCTGTTTGGGGAAGAGCCCTTGCCGCAGGGAATCGTCTATGGCAATGGCCATATCGAGGGGCGGGAAGTGCGGATCGCGGCCGAAGTGGCCGGTCGGGTCATCGAGCACCATCTCGCGGAAGGCAGCAAGGTTTCGGCTGGCGACACGGTAGCCGTGATCGACCCCGCCGACGCCAGAGACCGCCTGCGCTCGGCACAGGCCGAGCTGGCCTCGGCGCGGGAAGTCCGTGACGGCTTCGACAGCCAAATCACCACCTGGCGTCATCATCTCAAGAATGCCGAGAAACAACGGCAGCGGATCCGGGACTTGCGGTCCCGCAATCTGGCCAGCTCGAGTGATCTGGATCAGGCGGAAAATGCCGTCAGTGAGGCCCGGGGCCGACTTGAGTCTCTCCAGCGGCAGAAGGATGCCGCCGAAGAACAGGTGGCTGCAAGGGCGGCGCAGGTGGCACTGGCTGAATCGCAACTGGACAAAGCGGAGGTTGCCGCGCCGCTCTCCGGAACCATCCTGATCCGGGCGGTGGAGACGGGAGAGGTTGTCGATACCGGCCAGCCGCTGGCCACGATGGTGAATCTGCAGCAGCTCGAACTCAAGGTCTATGTCCCCGGTGATATCCTCAACCGGATCAGCTTGGGGGATCCCGCCAGAATCCGCGTGGACGGTTTGCCCGGGGACTTTTCCGCCAAAGTCGGCAGGATTGACGATTTCGCCCAGTTCACCCCCCGCGATGTCCACATGCCCGACGAGAGAGTTCGGATGGTCTATGGCGTTACCCTGGTGCTGGATAATCCGGCCGATGCTCTGAAACCGGGTATGCCGGCAGATGCCTGGATTCGCTGGGATCCGGACGCCGAGTGGCCAGCGACCCTCTCGGTTCCGGCGCGCTGAGCCGTCATGTCTTCCCCGGAACCCATCGTCGCCAAAGGCCTTGGCCGCCAATTCGGAGACAATGTTGTCATCGAGCCACTGGATGTTTCCGTTGATCGCGGCCAACGAGTGGGCATTGTCGGTGCTGATGGCGCTGGCAAGACGACGCTGTTACAGATGTTGGCTGGCATCCTGGACCCCACTGTGGGGGAATGCCGGGTCCTGGGCTTCGATACCCGTCGTGAGGCCAAGCAGGCTGCTGCCCGGATTGGCTATATGTCCCAGGGATTTACGCTTTACGATCGACTCAGCGTCAAGGAAAACCTGAGCTTTGCCGCTCGCATCCGGGATGTGCCCGACGAACTCTATCGGGAGCGTTCAGAAAGGTTGCTATCCATGTCGGGGCTTGGCCGCTTTACTGACAGGCCCGCCGCCAAACTGTCCGGTGGCATGCGGAAAAAGTTGTCGCTATGTACCAATCTGGTCCATGAACCGGAGCTGCTGATCCTTGACGAACCGGGGCTCGGCGTCGACCCCCTGTCCCGGCGCCATCTCTGGACCATGCTCGACCGCTTCCGGTCGCAGGGCCTGACCATGGTTGTGGCTACCTCCTACATGGACGAGGCGGAGCGCTGCGACAGGATACTGCTGCTGGAACAGGGCCGCGTTCTTGCGGATGGGTCGCTGGAAGAGCTGCTGAGGCCCGCCGCCGGAAGGGTGTTCACTGTAAATGCTGGAGATACCGGACGAGGCTTGCGGGAGTTGTCCGGCATCCTGGCTCAAATTGACAGCGTCCATTCAGTGCAGTGGTTGCCGGATCACCTGCGACTGGTGATGAACGCGGACATCGCTGAAAACCAGCTCGCCGAGTTATTGCCCGAGGGAACCCACCTGGCGGCGGCCGAGCCCCGGCTCGAGGATCTGTTTGTGCTGCGGACGGACAGGAGGGCCGGCGAGCAGCAGTTTCCGGAATTGGCCCGGCAAGACAGGGGAAAAGAGGAAGGGCTGGTGGCCACCGGCCTGAGCGTCCGCTTCGGACATTTCAAGGCCGTTGACCGGGTGAGTTTCGAGGCGCCATCTGGCGAACTGCTTGCGTTGCTGGGGCCCAACGGGGCGGGCAAGACAACCCTGATCAGGGCCTTGTGCGGGCTGGTGGCCATCGATGAGGGCAACGCCCGGGTGGCCGGGGTGAGCTCCGGCGGGGGTAGCACCGCATTGCGCCGGCAAATTGGTTATATGTCACAACGGTTTTCACTCTATCTGGAACTGACCCCCTGGGAGAATCTCCGCTTCTTTGCCAATGCCTACGGCCTGGCCGGAGGCGCGGCGCGGGCTGCGATCGACTGGGCCAGGGAAGTAACGGGGCTGACAGATATTCCCGACAAGCTCACCGGTGATCTTTCAAGTGCCTTGCGCCAGCGTCTGGCGCTGGCCTGCAGCCTGCTTCACCGGCCCCGGGTCTTGTTCCTTGATGAGCCCACCTCGGGTGTCGATCCCGTCGCCCGGTACCGTTTCTGGCGGGTTATCCGTGAGCTGGCCGCCAGCGGTATGACCGTGCTGGTCACTACCCACTACCTGGAGGAAGCGGCCTATTGTGATCGTTTGGCGTTAATGCTGGACGGGCGGCTGCTTGCACACGGTAGCCGATCATCGCTGAATCATTCGCTCGGCCTCGAAGCCGACGCCACGGTGGAGATGCTCTTCACGGCGGCCATAGAACAGGCGGGAACGGCCAATTCCCGGGCGTTGGGACCATGAAGGCTCATCGGCTTGGCGCCCTCATCGTCAAGGAAAGTCGCGAGCTGATTCGCGACCCGGTTACCATTGCGTTGGCCGTGATCATGCCGCTGATCATGCTTTTTCTGTTCGGCTATGCGGTCAATCTGGATGTGGAACAGGTTGCCGTGGGCATTTACGATCTGGACAACACGCCGGCAAGCCGCGACCTGTCAGCCCGTTTCGACAGCTCGCGGTATTTTCAATTAGAGCAGAAAACGACCGATCTCCGCGATCTGGAGTCGGCACTGCAAAGCTCGACCATCAGCATGGGCGTGGTGATTCCAGCCGGCTTGGCCCGGCAACTGCTCAGAGGCGACGAGGCGCCTGTCCAGGTGATCGTGGACGGAGGCTATCCTGTTCTGGGTCGATTGGCATCGGCCTATGCCGAGGCGGTAATCGCAAATTTCCCCGCCCCGCGTCAGAGCGCCGTCCGGGTCCAGGCCAGGGTCTGGTTCAATCCCTCCCTGCGCAGCGTCAATTTCGTCATCCCCGGGTTATTTGCCGTGATCCTGATGGCGTTCCCACCCCTGCTGACCGCCCTGGCGATCGTGCGTGAGAAAGAGACCGGTACGATTGAGCAGATCTATGCATCGCCGGTCACCTCAACCGAGTTTGTTGTCGGCAAGCTGGTGCCCTACGGTCTGGTGGCTTTCCTGGAGATTCTTATGGTCATGGTGGTGGGGTTTGCCTGGTTTCAGGTCCCCATTGCCGGCAGCCCGATACTGCTGCTGACGTCCGCTTTCGTTTATGTGCTGACCACGGTGGGTATCGGCCTGTTGGTCTCATCCCTGGTCCGTACCCAGTTGGCGGCCATGTTGATAACGCTGATTGTCACCTTGATGCCGTCGTTTTTGTTTTCCGGTTTTCTGTTCCCTCTGTTCACCATGCCTCTTGCCCTGCAACTGTATAGCTGGCTTTTCCCTGCCGGTTATTTTATGGAAATCTCCCGGGGCATCGTACTGAAATCAGCCGGCCTTGAAGCCGTTCTGCCAAATCTGATGATGTTGATCGTCTATACGGTCCTGGTATTTGTCTTCGCGGCCTGGCGAATGAGGCAGAAGGTGGCCTGATGGGAATTGCCTTATTTGGTTTGTTGCGCAAGGAGCTCGTGCAGTTCTTTCGTGACCGGTTGATACTGACCCTGATACTTTGGCTTTACACCATTGAAGTCGTCATTTGTGCCGTTGCGCTCAGTTTTGATGTAAGCCACCTGCCCCTGGCGGTGGTGGACGAGGATCGCAGCGCCTTGAGTCGCTCGTTGATCCAGAAATTTGCGGTGAGCGAAACCTTCGACCTGAAATTTCAGGAAACCCGTGTGGCAACCGCCACTGACCTCCTGGAGAAAGGCGATGCCACCATGGTGTTGGTCGTTCCCGCCGGGTTCGAAGGTGCTCTTCTCGCTGGCAAGAGTGCTCAGCTCCAGTTGCTCCAGGACGGCACCAATTCCAACATTGCCGCCAATGCCGTCAATGATGCTCTGCAGATCGTCCAGCGCCAGGAGCGCGAAGCGCTCCCTGCTGCCGGGAAGAAGGGGGTCGCGGTACCCCTGATCCGTATCTGGTATAACCCCGATCTGACAACATCGGGTTTTATCGTGTTATCGATGATTGCTCTGGCCGGTATGATGGTGGGCGTTATTCACCCGGCCGCCTCTATTGTCCGGGAAAAGGAGCGAGGCACTATCGAGCAGCTGCTGGTGACGCCCATTTCCACCCTGGAACTGTTCCTGGCCAAGGTCACACCCACGCTGATCATGGGCGTACTGTCCATCTTTCCGAGTTTGGTGATTGTCAGAGTCTTTGATGTGCCCCTTCAGGGCAGTCTGCTTTTATTTCTGGTGCTGACCGCCATCTTTTTGCTCAGTGCGATTGCGCTGGGCGTACTGATTGCCGCCTACAGCCGGACCCTTCAGCAGGCGTTGCTGCTCTCCTTTTTCGGACTTTTCCCGCTGATGTTCCTGTCGGGCAGTTTGACGCCGGTAGAAGCCATGCCGCCTTTCCTGCAAAGCCTCTCCCTGCTGAGTCCACTGCGTTATTACATGGATATCATCGTCGGTATTTTCCTCAAAGGCGCCGGCCTGGCGGTTCTCTGGGATGAGGCTCTCGCCTTGCTGGTAATCGGTGTCACGCTGTTTATTTTCTCCCTTTGGGTCTTTCGACGCCGGGTACAATGAGATCGGTTGGGTGAGTGCCTGACGTTTGTCGCTACCGAAACGCCGATCAACTTGATTCATGGAGACCCTGATGCGCTGGAGGCCATGAAGGATCACTTGCGTCAGAACACCCGGTTTGAGGTGGATGTGGCAGGCTACCAATCCATTTTGCGTCTTTGATGTGAGACCGGGCAAATACCCGGGGTAATCCGGATATTTACGGCGAGGATTTCTAGTAGGCCACCATTAACGTCAGTAGAGTTATCAGGGAGAGATCATGAACGGCTATTCCATTGAGGATTCACATCGAATCCAGCAGCGTGCTGCCCAATACCGGCAGCGTTACCCCCAGTTTGCCAACTGGGCAAAAGGGCG
>NZ_FONF01000011.1:0-154831 GCF_900112835.1 Marinobacter sp. DSM 26671
AAGCTGAGCGCAGAGAATCGGCGAGACTTGCTGGAGGTCCTGGAAGACCGGCATGGCAGGCGCTCCACCATCGCCACCAGCCAATTACCCATCGAAGAATGGCATGGCGTAATCGGTGACGCCACTCTGGCCGACGCCATCCTGGACCGGCTCGTACACAACGCCTACAAGATCAATCTGCGAGGGGAATCCATGCGAAAACAGCAGGCAAGGTTGACGGGCACTGAGACTTCGGAGTAAGAAGAGAAACCCCGCGTCGCTACGCTCCGATGGGTGGCAGTCTTGCTCCGGTCCGGGTGGCAGGCTTCACGTGGAATGGGTGGCAACCTTCAGCGGTTTATGCAAGGACGTAATGAAAAATAAGAAAGCGTAAAATTTCCCGACGTATATTGTAAGCTTTGCTTTACGAAATGCCGAATCATTCGTAGCAGTGTTCGTACTGTTCCACCATCTGTTTGGCCGAAAATCGTTCCTCAAAACGCCTTCTAGCGTGTTGCGACATTCTGGAAAGGGCGTTTGGGTCTTGCAGCAACTCCTGGATGGCCCGTGTAAAGGCGGGAAGATCGTCGCTCTCAACCAGTTTTCCTGTTTCGCCATCGGCGACGATTTCGGGTGTTCCGCCAACACGAGTGGCGACTGTCGGAATTCCCAGGCTCATGGCTTCCAGAAGCGTCATGGATGTGCCTTCGGTAAAGGAGGGCAGCAGGAATATATCCATCAGGCTCAGGTAGTCAGCCGGCTCTGATTGAAAGCCTGTAAAAATAACTGACTCTCCCAGGTTTAATTCAGCTGCAAGCTTTTCCAGGTTGTCGCGTTCCGGGCCGTCGCCCACCAGGAGCAGCCTTACAGGGACGTCTTGATCGAGCAGAGTTCGCGTCGCCTTCAGCATCAGTGCCTGGTTTTTCACCGCGTCCAGTCGGGCAACGGTACCAATGACAGTTTCTTCTGCTTTTATTCCCAACTGATCTTTCAATGCAGAGCGTTTTTTCTCGGTAACTTCTAGTGGTGCAATGCCGTTATAGATGACGCTGATTCTGTCTCTGGGGAAGTATTCGTATTCCACCAGAGCGTCGCGCGTCGCGGAGGAGATTGCGACAAGTTTGTGGGAGGTCCGGGCTATGAAAGGATTGATGAACCTTGCTTTTTTTCGGTGGTGGTCCGGATGAAAGCGCCCATGCTCTGTGAAAACCACCTTTGCTCCCGTGCCCCAGTGTGCAAACCAGCCATAGGCGTAAGGTGAGTATTGGTGGCAATGGACAATATCGAATTTGCCGGACTTGATCAGTTGCCTCAGCCAGAGAATGGTTTTTATATCAAAGCCGGAGGCTCGTTGGCGCGCGTGGTGTTTTATACCGCACTCGGTTTCCAGTGCCTGGCCAATGGCGCCAACTTCCCCATCAATACAGGCAATTTCGTTGTGGAACCGGTCTTTGTCCAGGTTGGTGACTAATTGCCGGATGACTTGTTCGGTGCCGCCGAAGCCCATGTTGAAGGTGACATGGAGAATGCGAACGGGTGTTTTCGTTATTTCCATGGGGTAGGAGCCGATAATTTTGGGGTCGTGAGGCCTGAGTATATCGGGTTCTTGTTCACACAGTGAATGATGTCTGGAACAAAGAAAAGCCAGCTATCTAGCTGGCTTTCGTTGGTAACTGGGCTGAAATCAGGAGAGCTTTTTGCGGCGAACTGCCACAAGGCTCAGAATGCCCAGGCCAAACAGGGCCAGAGTACCCGGTTCTGGCACGAGCGATACGTTGTCCAGCATGATGCCAATGTTGTCGCCACCGCGATGTTCGAAAATGAGCTTGCTGGTGGTCTGGCTGGTCAGGGTGATATCGCGCACGATGGTCTGCCAGGGATCGTTTGCAGACAAAGTGAAAGTTTCGCTCAGGAACCCGTCCAGACCAACGACTACGGAGTCGCTGGTGCTGTTTCTTTGATTACCGGAAATATCAAAGCTCAGCGTGTAGGTGCCTGGGTCCAGTGTCAGCGAAATGCTTTCGAGAGTGCCGGCGTTTCGATTGGAGCCATCCAGGTCCACACACTTACCAGTGCCACCGGCACAGGTAAGGCCCCATTTATTCGGGGTGGAAATAAGATCGACAGTGCCATCGGTGACGTCCCAATTCTGGAAGTCATCATAGTTCGTTTGCGATCCGCCGTTCGGAAGCTCCGAGTCAAAATCGTCTTGAAAAATTACGCCTGCGTTGACAGACAGACTGAAAAGTGTGGCGGAGAGGAGTGCGGCTAACCGTTTATACATCATATTGGTACTTCCCAAATTAAACCAATGCGTTAATGCAGCCTACGTTTTAATCAGCAGGATTGGTGCCAATAATTAAGCATTTGATTTAATGAGCTTTTATCGTTGGTAGGTTAGGAGAGTGTAAAGAAAGTCGACGGGAATTCTGATCCATGTGTCAATTAATTTACAGCTGGGCTTCCACCATGGTTTTGGTGCGCTCGAGTCGGGATAATTCGTCACTGCAATCCCTGTCTTTGCAGGGCACCTGAATGGTAACGAGAGCGAACCGGCTCTCACCGGACAGAGTGGCGGGGATCTGAAGAAGTTTGGCCTGGCGGTAGTTCAGGCTAGTTCTGCTTCCCACCTGATACCACTGGGCCATAATGACACGGTCCCGGGTGAGGATGTTTCGATAGAGCAAAACGCCCGGTGCAAGTCGCTCTTCTATTTGCCAGGAGGACTTGTCGAACATCTGCGGCAGGTAGGGCACAAGTTTTTCGTCGGATTTGGTTTTCTGGCTTTGGGCCAGAGATACCCAGCTATTCCTGGTGCTTAGAATCGTTTGGTCGAGCGCCGAAGGCAGGCTGATTGGCAATGGCAGCTCAGCGCTTGCCTGCCTTGGCTGGAAGCCTTCAAGCTGTAATGCCCAGGGGGGCTGCTGGCCTGCGCTTGTTTGTGCCAGCGTCAGTGCAACCGGTCCCAAAAGCACCGCAACGATGATCGCTGGAATGCCGCCTTTAGTGATTTTCAGCTTGCCTGTCTCGGGATCGTCGTTGGATGTGCTTCTCTTGCGAACGGGAGAGAAGTACAGAGCTGGAAGAATAAAGGCCCCAAAAACAATCCAGCCCATGGTTTCGTGGTCGGTGAGCAGATCGCTCTCCATGTTGGTTTCATAGGCAACGAACACCAGGATGGTAATGCGAACCCAGTTTGCGACCAGGCCGATCAACATGGCTACAACTACGGTGATCAACCAGCCTTTCCAGCGGTAATCATTGAGAATGGAGGTCATCATGGCCAGCAGAATGGAAATGGCAAAATAACGAATGCCGGAACAGCCATCGGCAATCAGGAGTCGGCCGTACGGCAGGGTAATGCTGTTTCCCTCAATCAAAGCTGTCATCCCGAACAATCGAACCCAGCTGCCCACAACAACACTGGCAAGTGATACCAGCGGCGGCACCAGATCTGCCCAGAACGGCAGTGAGAGTGAGAGCAGGGCAAGGTAGGGCAGAAAGCAGAGCGACCTTTGCAGGCCGAGGAGTGTCCACGATACAGCCATTACACCCGCTGGCAGCATCAGGTAGGCGAGGGTATCAATGCGCACCAGCTCTAGCAGGAGCCACACGAGAGTAACACCGATGAGCGCGATGCCGCCGAGCAAGTGGTATGGCTTTTGGCTCAAGCTACTCGTGCTGCTCGCGGGTTTGGGCGGATGAATCAGGACCAGGCCCAGAAAGATGATGGCGGTAGCAAGGCCATGTGCAAGAACTTGTTCAAATTCCAGCCAGATTCCAGTGAGCCGGTACCAGGTAGGGAAGAAGATGACAAGAGCGACGCCTGTCACCATTAGGTAAGGCAGGGCGTGGGGGAAATTGTCTAATGTCTTCCTTAACATTTTGATCCGCCTGACTTCTCTTTACCAGGAAGCTTATAGTGTCTCTCGTTTACCGAAAATACAAACCTGCACCCATAAAAAAAGCCAGCCGAAGCTGGCTTTCTTTAAAACCCTGCCGAAAATCAGGCTTTCTGACGACGGCGGGCTGCACCAAGGCCGGCGAGTCCAAGACCGAGAAGGGCGAGAGTGCCCGGCTCAGGAACTGGTGTGACAGATTCAACCATCACTACGAAGTCCGTGTAGTCAAAGTCGGAAAGCTGGCCGTTTTCGCTCTTAAATACCAAGTCTTCCCACGCCAGGATAAATTCATTAGCACCAAACGGTGCACCGCTGCCGCCAAGGCCGAAGGTGTCAATATTTTTTGTGCCATCTCCTTCGTATGCGACCATGTGGTCGTCTGCAATGCCGTCGCCGTCGGTATCGCCATTTCTCGAGGACTCAGAGAAAAATACGCCGCCACGATCATAGTACGAAGAGTCTAGATAGTACCCGAAGGTTGTGCTGGCAAATGTCTGTTGAAAGCTGCTCACCTCTACACCAAATTGATTTTCAGTCTTCGCTTGGAAAGTGGTAGGTGAGATAAAAGGGAGGAGCTTTAGCGTACTGGTATAGCCTGTGTCGGCGCTGCCATCGAACAGCTCTAGCCTTTTGGAGGAGTCTGTGATGTCGTAAATACCAAAGGTCGTATTAGGTTTGAAGCCGGCAAAGCGGAACATCAGGCTGTTTGCTGATTGCGTTGAAGCGTTTATTTGCCATTGCTCATCGGGACTGTATTGGTCGTTGTTGACGTCATAAAAGTCGCCATTAGTCGTTCTTGCGTCTAGCTCGTTTTGAAGTGCGTTGCCTTGAATCGCAGTAGCACTTGCAGTGCTGGCAAAGACAATAAGGCTAGAAGCCAAAATGCTATGCTTAAGTTTCATGGGTATTCTCCGGTTGTTTAGCTCTAAATCCCTGTAGTCTGCTTTGCAACCAGGCTGTCTCTTATTGTTCTAGAGATCCTTGGCTTTCCGTCCCATCCTCGCGAATGGTTTGGCTTCCGACCGGGTACTACCCCGATCCTCACCCTAGAACAAGCGAGAAGCGTGCCATTAATCTATAGTTCTGAAATCCTTGAAAAAAATCCCGGTATTTAAATAAGGGCTGTAAAAAAATTCGACATTGAAACGAAGAAGGCCGGAGATACGGTAGTCTCCGGCCTCACTGTCTGGCTTGATTTGCGGGCTTTGTCGATCTTCTTTACATGGCCTGCTTAACGGTTTCGAGGTGAGCGCGGATTTCAGCGTTATCCGGAGCAAGAGCCACGGCCCTTTCAATCACTTCTTTCGCTTCGGCATGTTTGCCCGCGAGGTGCAGGATCCAGCCATAGGTATCCAGTACGGCCGCATTGTCGGGGGCAAGGTCCCGGGCGCGACCAGCCAGTTCCATGGCACGGGCAGAGTCATCTTCGCGCAACAGCCAGGCCAGGTTGTTCAGGGCAGCAATGTTGTTGGGTTGGCGGGAAATAACCTGCTCATAGTGGTTGGCGGCCACAATTTCCTGCTTGTTGGCCATCAGCCAATCTGCTCTAGCCATGTGGGCGGTACTGCTGTTTGGCGCAACACTGAGCCAACTGTCCGTCAGTTCGTCCTCTGCCTCGGGCGCTTCTGTTTTTGCCAGGCCAAGAAGAGAGGGCATCAGGCCGACATCCTGTGATGTCTGCCATTGCTCAAGAAGGTAGTTGAAGGCCGGCTTGTTACCTTCTTTTTGCCTGAGCAGTGCTGCACGCGAAAGAACCACGGGTCGCTCCGTGCCAAACGTGTCTTCAACGGCATCCAATGCATTCAGCGCCTCGTTCAATTTGCCTTCCATCTGGTAAATACCCACGGGGAGAAGCGCGTATCCCAGGTTTTCCGGCTCTAGGGCGATGGCTTCGGCGGCTTTTGCGCGGGCAGTGGCGTAATCCTCGTTGGCTGCTGCTGTCTGGGCCTCGGCTCGCAACAGTTGTCCGGTCGCACGGTTGACGGCCTCGGAGTCGGAGGTCTGCCATTCATCGAGTAGTGCCCGTGCCTCGGCCAGCCTGCCCTGGCGAATGTTGATCAGGGCCGCCAGGGTGTCGGCATTCATTTGGAGCTCGGGATGTTCCTTGCCAACGTTACCAAGCCATTGTTGAACCTCCTCTGGTGAATGGTTCTGGGCGTAGACCTGTCCGGCTCGCTGGAGCGGTTGAATCGCATCGGGCGTTATCTTTGCGGCATCTATAAACGTCCGCACAGCATCTGCCGGCTGACCTGTCTGGTTATAGAGCATAGCCAGGGCAACCTTCGGAGCTTGTAGCTGAGGGCTTTCCTTAACCAGGGTTTCCAGTCTGGTTTTGGCAGCCTCGGTATTGCCCAGTTGGGCATCTGCCATGCTTGCGAGCAATACGGCTGAAGGTTGGTCACCGTAACCATTCAGTAGTGAATCACGGATTTCCGTTGCTTCTTCGGTTTCGCCTTGCTGGATGAGCAGGTTTAGGTAGGTGGCGGTGGTATTCCACTCGGATGGATTTGAGGTGAATGCCATCCTTAGCTGGCCCAGGGCCTGCTCGGGTTGATCATTGCGAATGTGGTATTGAGCAAGGGCCAGCCTGAGCCGAACACGGTTCGGCTCGTTGCTGATGGCCTTGCTCAGGCTGGCGACGCCGGCGTCCTGGTACTCAGGCAGGCTGAGGGCGAGGATTCCGTGCATTGCCAGCAGTTCGTTATCGTTAGGGCGCGCCTTTATAGCGCGGTCGAGAGTTTTTAACGCTTCTTCCCTGTCACCGGCATCAATCTGAGCCATGGTGGCGGCGCGTATGTACTGGGTAGGCGTGGTTTCCGGATCGAGGTTTTCCGTTAGTAGGCGGGTGCCTTCGTCCAGTTCGCCGGTTCCTGCAGATAAAGCCCCAAGCATCAGGGCGACTTGTTCGTTATCCGGGTCGAGCTTGAGCATATCTCGCAGGATGGTTTTGGCCTCGTCAATGTTGCCATCTTTGATGGCTGCGATGGCTGCTTCGCCCTGTTCTCGGGCTCCGGTGTTGAGGTTTTCTGCGAGAATTCGGTTGTAAACCTGGGCTTCCGTGATCCTGCCTTGTTCAGTGAGTACTCGGGAGAGGGAAGAGAGAATGTCCCGGCGGATGGGCAGGAACACATCGGAAGTGGGCAGCACCCCTACAGCATCAGTTAGGGTCGCAGACGCTGCTTCGAGCTGGTTCTCACGATATTGCGCAACGCCTTTCCAATAGAGCACTTCTGGCTCCTGTCCGTTGCGATTTGTCCACTCTTCAAGCGCCTGAATGGCCTGTGAAGACTGATTGAGGTCTAGGTGGCTCCTGGCCACCCCAACGATTGCGTTGATGTTTGCGGCGTTGCTGGCTGTCAGGTTCTGAAAAAGTGCCAGCGCCTCAGTTTTTTCGCCGGCCAGCCTAAGGGCTTCTGCGCGAATCAGCGATGCCTGCAGCTGGGCTTCCGGCGAATCTGCTGAAAAGGCTTCCAGGGTTTCCAGGGCCGAGAGTTGCTTGCCCTGCTCCACATAGGCCCGCGCGAGTGGCAGTGCCACATCGCTCGCATGGTTGCTCAGCCATGGCTCCAGCAGGTCAGATGCCTGTTCATAGGCGCCTATGGATTGGTAAATCTCGGCCAGGCGCACGATATGAGACACATTGTTTGGGTCTGCCTGGATGGCATTTCTTACTTCGACAAGCGCAGAGCGGTATTGGCCCTGTTCGGCATAGGTGTCCGCCCGCGAAATGTGTGACATGGCTTCAGAGCTGTCTGGTTGATTATTGCAGCCAACCAGAAGCGGCAGTGGGCTCAGCAAGGCGCTGACCAAGAACAGGCGTGGCAGAGCTCGCAATGTCTGGTTCCTTGTTTTCATTTTTTTACTCCTTGAATCAGGCCCGGATTAAAAACCAGAGCCTGATAAATCATACTTCAGAGATTTCCGCGGATGTGTCTATTTTGTATTTGTCGGTCAGGTTATAGAGAGTAGGCCGGGTAACGCCCAGCAACCTCGCTGCCTGAGCCATGTTGTAGCCAGTGGTCTGCAGAGCCTGGCAAATCGCCTGCCGTTCTGCCTGTTCCCGCACTTGCCGCAAATTAATATGGCTCGGTGTGGCTGAGTCACTCACATTGAGTTCAAGATCCTCCGCAGTAACACGTTTGCCATCGGCCATGATGATTGCCCGTTTAATCTTGTTGATCATCTCTCGCACGTTGCCGGGCCACGGATAACTGTTAATCCCACTTATGGCATCTTCGGTAAAAGCCAGATTGGGGCGGTCCATCTGTTTGCCCAGTGATTTGAGGAGCG
This sequence comes from Marinobacter sp. DSM 26671, assembly GCF_900112835.1. Classification (NCBI taxonomy): domain Bacteria; kingdom Pseudomonadati; phylum Pseudomonadota; class Gammaproteobacteria; order Pseudomonadales; family Marinobacteraceae; genus Marinobacter; species Marinobacter sp. DSM 26671. The sequence goes on from NZ_FONF01000011.1 coordinate 8,172, forward strand.
ATTGGGCAATAACCAGGGCATCACCATCACGCTCGCGTACGGGTGGTACGTCCAGCGTAATTTCACTGATGCGGTAGTAAAGGTCTTCCCGAAATTCTCCGTTATCGATGAGTTGCCTTACATCACGGTGGGTGGCGCAAACAACTCGTACATCAACTGGAATCGGGTTGACAGACCCGACCCGGTCAACAACCCGTTCCTGAAGAAACCGGAGAAGCTTGGCCTGTAAAGCCATCGGCATGTCTCCAATCTCATCGAGGAATAAAGTCCCGCCGTTGGCATTTTCAATTTTGCCCTTTTTGGTTTGATTGGCGCCGGTAAACGACCCCTTTTCAAACCCGAACAGTTCGCTTTCAAGAAGGTTTTCCGGAATGGCAGCGCAGTTGATTGCTGCAAATGGTTTGCAAGAACGCGGGCTAAGGTCGTGGATTGCCCTTGCCAGAAGTTCCTTACCCGTGCCCGTTTCACCTGTGATCAGTGTCGTTACATCGGTAGGAGCGACTTTTTCCAGGGTACGGCATATGGCAAGCATTTGCGGGCTCGCCGCCACAATACCCTTGATATTGGTCCCGTTTCGCTGGCGAGCCAGGTCGCGGTTCTCGCGCTCAAGCTCAGCAAGTCGGAACGCGCGATTGACAACAAACGTCAGGATGTCTGCATCGAGAGGCTTCTGGTAAAAATCGGAGGCACCCATGCCAATTGCTTTGACCGAATTTTCCTTGTCTTCCCGTCCGGTAACCACAATCACCTTGGTCATCGGCGCAAGGCGTAGAATTTCCTCCAGAAGACCAAAGCCTTCTGTTGCTCCGCCAGGGTCGGGGGGGAGGCCAAGATCCAGTGTGATTACGTCGGGTTCTTCACGCCTTAAAGCGGCAAGCGCCGATTCGCGGTCAGAGGCAACAGCCACCTCCAGATCCTCGCTGAAACACCAGCGCATCTGGCTCTGGAGTCCCGGATCATCCTCAACTATCAGGAGTCGTCTAGTCACAACAGCACTAAGTCCTTTTTTTACGGAGTTTCCTTAACCTGATTCTTAACTGAACATTGACACTTTGCAATGATGGTTTGAAGTGATGTTTGGTTTCGGCAATTAATTGGCGCTTTGGGTCGTTTCATAGCTGTCGGAAATTAGTCGCTCTGTTTGTTCGGTCTCGCTCCTCTGATCTGTATCAGCTACCGGAATTCTCACCGAGAAACAGGAGCCGAGACCTGGTTCGCTGGTTACATCAATATTGCCGCCCAGTTTTTGAATGTATTCTCTGGCCTGGTAGGCACCGATTCCCATGCCGGTAAGGCCCTTCGTGCTGGCAAAGGGCTTGAAGAGTTGGCCGCTGATAAACTCCTCTGTCATACCAGAGCCTGTATCCTGGATAAAAAGCACGACGTTGCCTCTGGCAATTTTGAGGGTAAGGGTAATTTCGCCGTCGGGAGGAGTGGCATCCTGGGCGTTTTGAATCAGGTGGCCAAGAACGCTGCGGAGTTGTTCTTTGTCTGCTTTGACCATGGCGTCCAGCGGCTCTCCGTCAAGATGTGGAGCGGGTAGGCGGTGCTGGTGATGGTTAATCAATTGCTGAACCAACTGGGTAAGGTTGATGGAGGTAAGATTGCTGTCCTCTTCTGTCGCAGGTTTGCGGATGTGATCAACCAGGTTCGACATTTTGCGAACGGCATGCTCAGTGGTATTGATCATGTCATCAATGAAAGCCGGGTTGTTACGGTGTTTCGGAGCATTTTTTACAAGCAGCGACAGCTGGGCGATGACGGTTTTCAGGTCATGAACCATAAATGCCGAGGCTTTACTGACCGCCTCGAACTGCATGGCACGTGATAGGCGATTCTGGGCATCAGCCTGGGCCAGAAGGTTGGTGGATTGCCGAGCAACCACCTTAATCAGGTCGAAATTCTCCCAATTCAACTCCACCCGGGCATAGGGGGTACCTACCAGAGCCATACCATAGAGCTCGTTGCCCAGGTAAAGTGGAATAATCAGCCAGCCCTCAGGCGTTTTGGCGATTGCGTCCGGTATTTCAAGCAGGTTGTAGCTGACGGGATCTGCCTTGTACTCATGAAGATCGACAATCCACTCGCGATCCTTAAAAAAGCGCACCAGTTCGGAATCACTGTCAATCATGGTGTGCTTGGGCGTTGTGAGGTTTACAGCCGCCTTGAGGATGTAAGCATCCTGTTCACCTATCAGCCAGATGGCACCTGCATTACTCTCAACCAGACCACCCAGCATACGGATCACCCTTTCCGGCAGCGGTGGGTCGTCACTGAGGTCTGCCAGTTCCCGGGTCATGTTCAGCCACTCTTCCCGGTAATCGTATTTGTAGTCGAAGAAATTCTGGCTGATCAGTACCATCAGCTTCGAGCGGATGCGCCGGGAAAGCAGGAGTGTTGCGAGAAACACTAGCGAGATTGTAAAGAACAGAACTTGTAGGGCATCTCCCCAATCACCCCCAACGACTCGAACGTAGTAACCGCCAAGTGCGAGGAACAGGAGATAACCCCCGGCAAATACAAGCGTGCCGGCGTGAAACACCGCTGATCGGGATAACTGGAAGTCCACCGGTTGTTTACGGGTGTTAATAACGTTGACGGCGAACAGCGGGGTGAGCAGGGCGTTGACAAACCCGCGGGCGTTCCAGAATGAATCGGCGACCTGGCCAAACAACAGGGCATCGGCGTACATAAAGAAATCAAAGGCAAAGATGGTCGCAACGCCGATGCAGATATACTTGATGCTTGAGCGTCCGAAGCTGGGTGAGTTGCGCCAGATTTGCTCCACCAGCGACAATCCCAACAGGGAGAGACCGATCTGGCCAAGGAGTTTGACTTTGCCGGTCGCTACGTTGAGGTCGGCAAAATGTTCCGCAAGGCCTATGCCCAGAAGAACAACAAGCAAGGTCGCTGCGCTTGCACCAAGAACCTGCTTCACCTTGCCCGTCAGCTTGTTTTCGCTGAGGCCGTCCTTGAGTAGTGCAAACAGAAGGTAAATCCAGGCTGCGTCCCGCAGAAGTTCAATAAGATAACGGAGGTTGAACCTGGGAAAGCCCCACAGGCTTTGGCTGACAAGTGAAGCTGCCCAGATTGCTGTTACAGTGGCTGCCAGCGCGAGCGCCCGATCGACACCACGGCGCAAATAGCGAGTGGCCACCAGCACCGCTAGTAGTCCGAACGTAATCGCTGCCAGCGAGTAGCTGAGTACGTCCATGTTGCTAAACATGCCTTGGCACCCCGAAAGAAGTAATCCCTGCCTACAGAATAGTCTTGTTTACACTTCAGCGTAACTTATGTAGCCGCCGGGGACCTAAACCGGCCTCTTATTCTCCCGATAAAACCGGAAAATCTCCTTCAGCGGCCGCTTCGGCTCAAACCCGAACTCGTTAGCAAACGCCCGCCCGTCAATCACCACCGGATACTTGAAGAATGCCATCAGGTAGGACGGAAAGCTCTTCAACTTCAGGGTGCCGAGTATGATCTTCGGAACCATCGGTGGGATGGAGGGCACCTGAATCCGTTTGCAGCCACAGAGCTTCAGGGCGTGCTGGTAGGCCACCCAGTCCTGCGGCGCCACGTTGTACACGCCACGTGTCGGTTTTTTATACGCCAGTACAATGGCATCGGCCATGTCGTCGATATGGATAAACTGCATCATCGGCGAAAAGCCCGCCAGCACCGGCGCGCGTTCGCTGGCCAGCAGAGTACTGATGGTGTTGCGCACGCCCGGGCCCACGATGTTGCAGGGGCGCAGGATGGTGATGTTCAGCTCCGGGTAGCGCCACAGGTAGATGTTGGCGAGATTCTCAAGCTCCACGGAATCAATCAGATCGGCGCTGAGCCCAGCGCTCTTGAGCGGTGCTGCTTCATCAATGAGTGCGGGGTTATAGGCCACGGCTCCGTATACGTGGAACGTGGAGAGCACCACCACCCGCTTGATGCCGTATTTGTGGCTCAGGTCCAGCAGTTTCTGGGTGCCCAGCACATTGGCGTTGTAGCGCCGCATGCGGGTTAGCTGGCTGGACATGATCCGGCCCATGTGGATTACGCCATCAAACTGGTAGCGCCGGAACAGATCTTCGAACACCCGCTTGTTGAAATCGATGCAGTAGCTTGGGATGTCGTCGCCCAGGTAGACCTGTTCCCGGAAATCCACGGCGACCAGGTCGCAGGTATCCCGGAGTTGTTCGATGACCTGTTGGGCGAGGGCGCCGGCGGCGCCGGTAATCAGAATGTGCGGTCTGCGTTGTTCGGTCATCAGAAAAGCCTTTTTCTTTCGCTCAGTCCCTTGTCGATCAGCCGGCTGATTTCGGCTTTCACCTTCTCCACGCGTTCGGTGACCTGTTCTTCGGGGATTTCCAGATCGTCAAAGTACATCGGGGCTCCGAAGTTCAGGTGTACCTTTGCCGGCAACACCACGGGCATGGCGACCGGAGCGTAGGGGATGCCCAGGGCCTTTGCCAGGGGCTTGATGTTGGCGATGGCCGGGATGGTCTCCTCGCAGCCCACCACGCCGACGGGCACGATCGGCGCCTTGTACTTCATAGCCAGGTGCATGAAGCCATTGCCAAAACGTTTGAGCTGGTAGCGGTCCTGGTAGAGTTTTCCGGAGCCGCGCACACCCTCGGGGAACACAATGACGGCTTCGTTGTTGGCGAGCATTTTGGCGCAGTTTACCGGGTCGCCCAGCACAGCCCCGACTTCATTGAGCAGGTTCCCCAGCCAGGGCACGGTCGGAAAAAAGCGCTCAATCATTGCCCTTGGAATGCGGGGATCTTTTTCCCGGGAGGCGAGGGCGTAGCCAATCAGCAGGCCGTCGATAGGAAGCTGGCCACTGTGATTGGCAATAATGAGCACTGGCCCCTCGGCGGGAATGTTTTCCACCCCGTGCGCTTGTACCCGGAAGTACTTTTCGTAAATCTGTTTGGTGAGCGAAAGCCCGTACTTCATGGCTTCGTTGTTATAGCCCCAGGGGTCGTAGCCCAGGCTCCCGATGGGTTTGCGGATGCGGTTGATATGTTGATCCAGTTCCGCGGGAACGAGTCGGGATTTCAGAAACGATGCCAGGCTCATGATTTCCTTCCAATGAATACGCCTAATGTGTGGCTTTGCCCGTTATTAAGCACCCGATAATCGCTGGCTGCATTGGCGGTTTCGACGCACAGCATGGACTGCCAGGCCGACTCGGGAAAATCCGATAGCTTGGCCGCCTTGGCCGGACCGGGGTTCCAGACCACAGTTGAGTCACTGCCTACGGCCGAGAGCTTGCGGCCAGTTCGGGGTGTCACGATCGTCAGGGTTTCGCCGCTCTCGTAGATGCGGTCCGTTTCGCCGTCGAAATACACAGGGCCTTCCTGGTTGCGGTATTCCCAGTTATCCAGGGTGTCGATGTACTGGCTGTTTCCGAGGCCCAGCACTCGAGTGCGGGTTATGTCGCTGGTCGGCAAATAAGTATGGAGCGCCTGGGTAAAGGCCAGCGGATCGTTACCCAGGTTTGTGGTTGTCAAAGCCAGTTGGCATCCGCGGATGGAGAAACTGAAGGTGAGCAGGGCGAGCGCATGCCCGATCCAGACATCACTGAAATCTTCATTGGCATCCAGGGACAGGCTGATTTCCACTTCGTGGGCGTTCTCCCGGACATCTTCCAGTTTCCAGAGCGCGGTACGGGCAAACCCGTGGGCTTGGTCGGTCTGGATGCGTTTCCGCACTTCCGGCGCGTTGCGGGCCGGATCGCCAAACCAGGGCCAGCACACGGGGATGCCGCCGCGGATGGCTCGACCGGGTTCGTACCGGGCCGCTGGGCTCATCCAGAGCCAGTCAGATTCATCCTGAGGTTTGAAGCTTGCCAGGTGAGCGCCCTGAATAAACACAGTGGCCTGGAACAAAGGATGGTGGACCTCAAGAGCTTCCAGTTGCCCGATTGTTTTCCAGCGCGTGAAGGACCACTGGCCCGGCGAAAGTGAGAGCGGTGGCCTGTTACTGCTTTCTGACATGGTTAGCTACTGAGTGAAACCGGTTAAGTGTATTTGCCTACACAGAGAGTAAATTAAAACTGCCGCTGCGGCGAGAATTGCGCCTAAAATACGCTCAAATTCAGTACGAGGCCTGCCGATGGAAACGCCGGTAATCATTCCGATCCATGATCCCCTTATCACACCTTTGCATAGCGCCGAGGATGCGGTGGCAGGTAGTGATGTCCAGCTGATGGGCCTTGCGCCGGATCAACGAGAGGCCTTGTCTGAGGACTGGCTGGATGAGCTGGCTTCGGGGCTGAGCGAGCACGGCTGGATGTCGGTCGACGCGCGGTCATGGCTTGGAACCAACCTGTTGGCTGCATTGAAACAGGAAGTGCAGATTCTCGACCGTACCGATGCCATGAAAAAAGCCGGCATCGGGCGCGGGAGTGATCTGGTGCGAGACCGGTCGGTGCGGCGCGACAAGATTGCCTGGCTGCAAGGCATTACAGCTCCTCAGGCCGCGCTGTTCGAGTTTTTCGAGTCCATTCGCCAGGGTCTGAATCAAAGGTTGTTTCTCGGGCTGAAGCGTTTCGAGACCCATTACGCTACCTACCACTCCGGTGATTTCTACAAGCAGCACCTGGACAGTTTTAAGGGCAGGGCGTCTCGAGTGGTGAGCCTGGTGCTTTACCTCAATGAAGAGTGGCAGGCAGCCGACGGTGGGGCCCTTCAGGTGTTCAATCGGGACAACGACAATGAAGTGTGCGGAACCGTGTTGCCCGAGGCAGGGCGCATGGCGTTGTTCATGAGCGAAGAAATTCCTCACGAGGTGTTGCCGGCAAACCGCACCCGTTACAGCCTGGCCTGCTGGTTCCGCCAGGATGAGGTGCCGCTGCCTTTATAGCGCCGATGCCGGCGGCGTGCGGATTTGTCATTGTAGTGTGCAAACCCTTTTGCTAATATGCGCGCCGCTTTCAGGGAATTGTCCCGGAACGCCGTTATGGTGGCTCCATTGGTGCCTCCGCAACATGAAACCGTGAACCCGGTCAGGCCCGGAAGGGAGCAGCCGCAGCGGTGGAATTGTGTGCCGGGGTGTCGCTGATGGAGTCACCCCCAGTTTTCTCCCCTCGCTTGTTTTTTCCTTCTGATTATCCTTGATAGCCATGAACTTATGTGCGGCACTGGTGTGTGCGTTTCCGGGATCAAGTCTGCTTCTTATAGATCTTTGTCCGTGCTAAGGTTAGAGCCGTTTTTAACTGCAGTTGGCGGAACATGAGCTACCAGGTACTTGCCCGTAAATGGCGCCCACGCACCTTCGAGGATATGGTGGGCCAGGAACACGTGCTCCAGGCGTTGATTCACGCCCTGGAAAGCCAGCGTCTTCATCACGCCTATCTGTTCACGGGGACCCGTGGGGTAGGCAAGACCACCATTGGCCGGCTTCTCGCCCGCTGCCTGAACTGCGAAACCGGCGTTACGCCCAACCCCTGCGGCGAATGCTCCAGCTGCCAGGAGATCCAGGAAGGCCGGTTTGTGGATCTGATTGAGATTGACGCCGCGTCCAGGACGGGCGTCGATGATATGCGTGAACTGACCGATAACGTCCAGTATTCGCCCACCCGTGGCCGCTACAAGGTGTACCTCATTGACGAGGTGCATATGCTGACCAATCAGTCGTTCAATGCCTTCCTGAAGACTCTTGAAGAGCCGCCGGAACACGTCAAGTTCCTGCTGGCCACCACCGACCCCCAGAAGTTGCCGGTCACCGTGCTGTCACGATGCCTGCAGTTTAACCTCAAACGGATGACTCCTGAGCACATCGCTGGTCACCTGCGGCACGTGCTGGGTGCGGAGGAGATTCCGTTCGAGGAACCGGCCCTGTGGCTTCTGGCCCGGGCTGCCGACGGCAGTATGCGCGATGCCCTGAGCCTGACCGATCAGGCCATCGCCTTTGGCAACCAGAAGCTCTCCGCCAGTGATGTCAGCAATATGCTGGGCACTATTGATCAGCGGGATATTGAACGCATCGTGAATGCACTCGTTGAAGGTGACGGCCCGGCCTTGCTGGCGGAAATCAGCCGGATTTCGGACTTTGCGCCGGATTACAGTGTGATCCTTGCCGATCTGCTGTCGCTCTTTCACCGGGTAACCATGGAGCAGGTGGTTCCGGGCAGTGCCGACAACGCTCTTGGTGATGCCGAGCAGGTCCAGGCCCTGGCCCGCAAGCTCAGTGCCGAAGACGCCCAGCTTTTCTATCAGTCTGCGCTGATCGGCCGGAAAGACCTTACTATTACGCCTGATGCCCGGATGGGGTTCGAAATGACCCTGCTCCGGATGCTTGCTTTTCGCCCCGGGGCTGACCGGCGGGAGCCGCCCGCCATAAGTTCCGGCGGTCAGTCTGCGGCCTCCGAGCCACGGGATGAGCCCGACCCGGCGCCGACTCCGCCACAGGAGCGGGCTCCGCAAGTAGAGCCGAAACAGCCCGAACCCCAGCCGCAACGCTTTGAGCCGGCACCGGACGTAGTTGTGGAGCAGGCTCAAGGAGCCAGCGAAGTTCCCGTACAGCCACAACCGGAACCTCAGCCTGAGCCTCAGGAAGCTCCGCCGGTGGCGGAAGAAGATGCATCCTGGTTGGCCAGTCTGGATGCCCAGGCTGAGGCGACTGGAGAGTATGAAGAAAGCTATCCTCTAAGTGATGAAGCTCCTGTTACAGAAGAGCCAGCACTTGAGGTTGCCGCCGAGCCAGCTGTTCAGCCTGCGCCGGCTCCGGAACCCGCTTTCGCAGAGCCTGAGCCTGAGTCAGCGGCCGAAGCTGCCCCTGAGCGTGAGGGCGAGTTCGTTTGGCACCGCGATTTCCGGAGTCTTGGCATTGTTGGTATGCCCGGTAACCTCGCCAGTCACGGCGCCATGTCGCGGGATGGCGATGTGATTATCCTGACCATTGATGAGGGCCACGCCAGGCTGTTGAACAGCCGGCATGAGGAAAAAATTTTGACTGCCTTGAGAAACCGCTTTGGCGACTCCATTCAGTTACGTACAGAGCAGGGCGATCCGGGGCCTCATACCCCGGCGGCTTATGAGGAACGCCAGCGAAAGGCGCGTCAGAAAGCGGCGGAGGCGTCCATTCACCAGGATCCGGTCGTAAAGTCTATCGTTGAACGATTCGAGGCGCGGGTAGTGGAAGACAGTATCCGGCCGGCCGAGACAAGCAGGAGATAAGATATGATGAACAATATGGGCGACATGATGAAAAAAGCCCAGAAAATGCAGGAAGAGATGCAGAAGGCCCAGGAAGAGATCGCCAAGGCAGAAGTGACTGGCGAAGCCGGTGCCGGACTGGTCAAAGTCACCATGAATGGCCGCCACGATGTTCGCAAAGTGGACATCGACTCATCTCTGATGTCTGAGGAAAAGGACATCCTGGAAGACCTTCTTGCCGCTGCGGTAAACGATGCCGTTCGGCGTGTTGAGGAAAATCAGAAGGAGAAGATGTCCGGTATGATGTCGGGCATGGGTCTGCCGCCCGGTTTCAAGATGCCGTTCTGAATTTCATCCTGCAGTCGTTTGAGGACCTTTCATGGCGTTCAGCCCGCTGGTTGATGAGCTTGTAGAATCCCTTCGTTGCCTGCCTGGAGTTGGTCAGAAAACTGCCCAGCGCATGGCTTTCCATTTGCTGGAACGTGGCCGTTCCGGCGGCACCCGGCTTTCCGAGGCGCTGAGCCAGGCCATGAACGGTGTCCGTCGCTGCGAAAGCTGCCAGAACTTTGCCGACACCGAAATCTGCGGCATCTGTGACAATCCCCAGAGGCGTACCGGTACCCTGTGCGTGGTGGAAAGTCCCTCGGATCTTCTGGCCATTGAGCAGGCTGGTGACTACCGTGGCGATTATTTCGTCCTGATGGGGCACCTGTCACCCATTGATGGCGTGGGGCCGGAAGAAATTGGCATTGAACGCCTGCTGAAGCGGATCCGCGATGAAGGCGTCACGGAACTGATCCTGGCGACCAACCCGACCGTGGAAGGCGAGGCTACCGCCCACTACATAGCCGACCGTCTTGATGGCCAGGGGATCCTGATTACCCGGCTGGCCCATGGCATTCCGGTTGGTGGCGAGCTGGGCTATGTTGATGGGTTTACCCTGACTCACGCATTCCGCGGCCGCAAGCCGCTCTCCGATTGAACCAGACCGAATAACCCTACCAGGCACATTTATGGATATTTCTGCCCAGGCCGCTGCGGCTGTTGACGTTCCCCCGGCTCCGGCCAGCATTCATTGGGTCCGGGAGCCGGAGGCGCTGGACCAATGGCTGGACCGCGCACCGGGCAAGCCTCTGGCGCTGGACACGGAATTCGAGCGGGTTAACACCTTTTATCCCATACCGGGTCTGGTTCAGCTGGGTCTCGACGGCGAGTTCTGCCTGGTGGATCCTTCCGTTGCCGAACAATCCCGACGTTTTCGAGAAATGCTGGCGGATCCCAATACCCCAAAACTCCTGTACGCCATGAGCGAAGACCTGGAACTGTTTCGTCAGTGGCTCAATATTCAGCCTGCCGGTGTGATTGACCTTCAAATCGGTGCCGCGATGGCTGGCGCCGGATTTTCCCTGGGTTACGCGAGGCTGGTGGAAACTCTGTTCGGCGAAACCCTGGACAAGTCCGCCACCCGCTCTGACTGGCTTGCAAGACCGCTAAGCGAAGCCCAGCAACGCTACGCGATTGACGATATCCGTTTTCTGGAGCCGATGTACCAGTGGGTCAGCACGTTATTGCGCGATCGTGGACTGGAGGCGGCCCTGGTTGAGGAATCGGCTCGCTTTGCCGATGAGCTGGCGGGGCAGGAAGATCCGGATAACCATTATTTGAAACTGCGAGGTGGCTGGACGCTTTCGGCTCAGCAACAGGGGGTGCTCAGGGAACTGGTTCGTTGGCGTGAACTGGAATGTCAGCGGCGGGACCGGCCCAGGAACCGAGTGTTGGCGGATGCGTTATTGATTGCCATTGCGGAAAGGCTGCCAGGCTCCCTGAAGGAGCTCTCCAATATTCAGGGTGTACCCTCCGGCGCAGTCCGTCGGTATGGCGATATCCTTATTGAACTTGTTAGCCGGGGATCGACCGCGGATAATTCGTCCCTTGAGAGGATCGCGCCACCCTTGTCGCGGGATCAGCAGGGATTCTTCAAGCAGTTAAAGCGCCTTTTCAGAAAAGCGGCGGAAGATTCTGATATTCCAATGGAATTGCTGGCGCCCAGAAAGCGTCTTGAGAAGGTGGTGCAGCACCCCGATCTGGCGCAACACGAATTTTTTCAGGGTTGGCGGGCGCAGATTCTCGCGCCGGTTCGCGCTGATATCGAGGAATTACTGAAGTCATGAAAGAGCGTGAATTTGTCTCTGTTTTCCGGAGCAGCAAGAAGAACGACACCTATCTTTTTGTTCGCCGCGGACAGAAATGGGAAGAACTCCCCGAGAGCCTCCGGGGTATCTTCGGGCAGCCGGTCCATTCCATGGATCTGGTGCTGACACCGGACCGCAAGCTGGCAAGAACCACCGGCAAGCAGGTTCTGGACGCGATCGGCGAGAAGGACTTCTTTCTCCAGATGCCGGAAGAACAGGAGGGCTACGTGGTGGACTTCAAACGTAAGCTGGACCAGCGCAATCCATGATTGCCCAGGTGCCGTTCTGGCAGCGTAAACGCCTGCACGAGATGACGCCTGAGGAATGGGAGTCTCTCTGCGACGGTTGCGGTAAATGTTGCCTGAACAAACTGGAAGACGAAGACACTGGTGAGGTTTACCACACCGACCTGGTGTGTCGCTATATGGACGAGGAAACCTGCCAATGCACCGTCTATGAAGAACGGCTGAAAAAAGTGCCGGGCTGCACAGTGCTGACACCGGATACCGTCAGCGACTACCATTGGTTGCCGTATACCTGCGCCTACCGGACGTTGGCTGAAGACCGGCCATTGGCCGACTGGCATCCTCTTCGAAGTGGGGATCCGGGTTCGGTGCACGAGGCCGGCGTTTCGATCCGTCACAAGGTGATGTCAGAGGACCGCGTGCCGGAAGAAGACTGGGAAGAACACATCATTCACTGGATCCTGTAATGATTGATACTGATGCACAACTGGCCTACGGGATTTTCTGGGCCGCCTACGCCATCGCCTTTGTCGTGTTTTTTTACATGATGAAGAGCCTGGTCCGTTTCCTTCCATTTTACGGGGTGCGTACGCTGATTCTTGCAGCCCTGGTGGCTTTGCTTCTTACCCCGGTTGAATCGCCGGATCTGGCCGGTTGGTGGATTCCGGCCTGGCTGTTTGGCGGTTATGAAATGATTCTCGGCGACGCCGATGCTTCAGGCCGGGCCCTGTTCAATCTTGGTCTGGCCGGATTGGTGATGCTGCTGGTCTGGGTCCTGGATCTGGTTCGCTACCGTCTTGTCCGCAAGTAACGCAGAAAAACAAAAGAAGAAAAGGATGGATGCCTTGAGAGAGATGACATCGAGATGGCTTGGTCTGTTTGCGGTTTTCCTCGCGCTCAGCCTGCCTGCCGGGCTTAACGCCCAGGAAAGTGATGACGTTCAACTGCCAGAGCAGTCGGACGTGCGGATCATTGTCGACATCTCGGGGTCCATGAAAGACACCGATCCGGAAAACCTGCGTCAGCCTGCCGTTCGACTGCTCGCCCGGCTGTTGCCGGAGGGTGCCACCGCCGGTGTCTGGACCTTCGGGCAATACGTCAACATGCTGGTGCCGCATCGTGAAGTGACCGACGCGTGGCGCGACATGGCCATTCAGCGCTCTGCGCAGATCAATTCGGTCGCCCTCAGGACCAACCTTGGAGCGGCGATCGAGACGGCAAGCGATGACTATTTCACTGACGGCGATCTGAGCCGTACCCACTTTATCCTGCTGACTGACGGCAAGGTCGATATCTCCGACGATCCGGCGGCCAATACAGCAGAGGAAAACCGGATATTGGACACAATTGTTGCGGACCTCATAGAGCGGGGCGCCACGTTTCATCCGGTCGCCCTTTCAGAGGCTGCCGATACCGACTTTCTGAAAGCCCTGGCGACGGAATCCGGCGGCCGGTTCCAGGTGGCCGATACCGCGGATGCGCTGAACCTGGCGTTCCTGCAGGCCCTGAATACGGCGGTCCCTCAGGAGCAGATTCCGATTGAGGGCAACGGTTTCACCGTGGATGAGGGCGTTCGTGAATTTACCGCCCTGATTTTCTGGGGAGAGTCCGAGACCCCGGCAACACGGGAGCTTGCACTGGTTCGCCCGGACGAACAGACCGTGAATCTCTCCGAATTCCCCGATAATGTCCGTTGGGCAAGGGAAGCCGGCTATGACCTGATCACGGTCAATGAGCCGTTGGCCGGGCAGTGGCGTATCAATGGCGAGCTGGGCGAGGGTAGCCGGGTAACCGTGGTCAGCGACCTCAGGATGGTCGTTAATCCACTTCCACCGTCGTTTACAGCGGACGACCCACTCAACATCCGGGTTGGCTTTTTCGAAGAAGGGGCAAAAATCACCAATCCTGATTTTCTGGGTGTGATTGAAGTCAGCCTCAGTATCACTTCGGAAGATGGCAGAAGCGGAACCAAGGTATTAAGCGGTGAGCAGCCGCCGGAAGACGGCACCTATCGGGATACCGTGAGTCGATTGCCAGCTGCGGGCCTCTACACCTTTGATGTGGTCGCCGACGGCCAGACCTTCAGCCGCAAGTTCAGTGCTACCGTCGGGTTCACGGTGCCTGAAGGGGCAGAGCCTGCCGATCAGCCAGTTGAGCAGGTGGAGCCTGAGGTGTCAGAACCGGCGCCCGCCACCGAGCAGCCTGAGCCGGAGCCGCCAGTAGCCGAGCCGGAGCAACCCGAGCCTGAACCAGCGATTGCTTCGCCCATCGACGTTAGCCAGGCAGAGGAGCCGATAACGCCGGCGGCCCAGGAGCCTGAACCAGCACCCGTGCAGCCGGAAGAAAAGGAAACCGCCTTTGCCATACCTTTGTGGATGGTTGGTGCAGCAGCCGGTGGCCTGGTAGTGATTGGCGGCCTGGTGTGGTTTGCACTTCGCCGGCGGAAACAACGCCAGCAGGAGCAGGCTGAGGCGGCCGCTGAGCGCGAAACGCTTGAGGATCTTCAGGAGGAGCCGGAACCAGAGCCGGCCACGGCGCCTGTCGTAGAATCAGACGAAACTGCGGAGCCCGAACCGGATGAGATTCCGGAGGTCACAGAGGAAGCGCCAGAGGATGATATGTCCGAACTGGAAGCCGTGATCGATGAGCATGAGGCCACTCTGAAGGCGGAAGATGAAGCGCTTTCGGAACCCGAAGTGGAACCGGCCGATGAGCTGGAAGAGGACATCCCGGTGGCCGATACGCCGGTGGAGGAAGAGCCTGCGGATATGGACGAGGATATCCCGGAGCTGGAAGATGTCGCCGATGCTTCCGACGCCGATACGCCGGAAGAAGATGACGAGGAAGAGTTCGGGCTGGAGGATTTCGATCTGTCCGAATTTGACGATTTACCCGATTATGATCAGGACGAGTCCGGATTACCCGAAGATGATCCGAAAAAGAAGCCTGATCAGAAAGACCAGAAAAAGTAACCAACAGGAACCAGAGCATGAAGTTTACCGGCACCGAGAAGTACGTAGCCACCGATGACCTGCAAATGGCCGTCAACGCAGCAATTGCGCTTCAGCGCCCGCTGTTGATCAAGGGCGAGCCGGGCACCGGGAAAACCCTGCTGGCGGAGGAAATGGCCGCTGGTCTGGGTATGAGGCTGATTCCGTGGCACATCAAATCCACCACCAAGGCCCAGCAGGGGCTTTATGAATACGATGCGGTTTCCCGTCTGAGGGACTCCCAGTTAGGTGATGAGAAGGTCAAGGACATCAGCAACTATATCGTCAAGGGCAAGCTTTGGGAGGCCTTCGAGGCGGACGAGCAGGTGGTTCTGCTGATCGATGAGATCGACAAGGCGGATATCGAATTCCCCAACGACCTTTTGCTGGAACTCGACCGGATGGAGTTCTTTGTCTACGAGACCCAGAAGTTGGTTAAGGCAAAGAAACGCCCGATCGTGGTGATCACCAGTAACAACGAGAAGGAACTGCCGGATGCGTTCCTGCGTCGCTGTTTCTTCCACTACATCAGCTTCCCGGATCATGACACCATGCAGAATATCGTGGATGTGCATTTCCCGGGCCTGCAGCAGCAAATCGTTCGCGATGCCCTGGAAGTCTTCTTCGATGTGCGCAAGGTCCCGGGGCTGAAGAAGAAGCCCTCTACCTCGGAGCTGATTGACTGGCTGAAACTGCTGATGGCCGACGAGCTGTCGGCAAAAATGTTGCAGGAGAAGGATACCAGCTCGGCGTTGCCGCCTCTGTACGGTGCCCTGGTGAAGAACGAGCAGGATGTGCACCTGTTGCAGAAGCTCGCCTTCATGGCCCGTCGCCGCAGCTGATTCTCGGCAAGATCATTGGCAAGAGTCACGTTTTATGTTGATTGAATTTTTTCTTGAAGTCCGGCGCGCACGGGTGCCTGCCAGTCTGAGGGAATTTCTGGACCTTCTGGAAGCCCTGCAGAAGCGGCTCGCCTTTGCGGACATGGAGGAATTCTATTACCTGTCCCGTCTTTGCCTGGTGAAGGACGAGCGCCACTTCGACAAGTTTGACCGTGCCTTCCAGGCCTATTTTGAAGGTATCGAGAATCTCGACGACCTGCTGGAAGCCCTGATTCCGGACGACTGGTTGCGGGCAGAATTCGAGAAGCACCTGTCGGAGGAAGAGAAGGCGAAGATCGATTCTCTGGGCGGCCTGGAGGAGCTGATCGAAACCTTCAAGAAACGGATGGAAGAGCAGGAGGAGCGCCACGCCGGCGGCAACAAGTGGATCGGCACTGGGGGCACCTCGCCATTCGGGGCAAACGGCTACAACCCGGAAGGCTTCCGGATTGGCCAGAAAAAAGGCCGCCACGGCAGGGCCGTGAAAGTCTGGGAAAAGCGCGAGTTCAAGGATCTGGACGACAGCGTGACCCTCGGCATCCGCAACATCAAGGTGGCGCTGCGCCGCCTGCGGAAGTTTGCCCGCCAGGGCGCGGCGGACCAACTGGACATGGACGACACGATCCGTTCCACGGCTCGCAATGCCGGATACCTGGACCTGAAGATGGTGCCCGAACGGCATAACGCGGTAAAAGTGCTGATCTTCTTCGATGTTGGCGGGTCCATGGACCCTCACGTTCGTGTCTGCGAGGAGCTGTTCTCGGCCGCGCGGCTTGAGTTCAAGCACATGGAATATTTTTACTTCCACAATTTCATCTATGAGAGTGTCTGGAAGAACAATATCCGCCGGATGAACGAAACCACCAGCACCTGGGACATTCTTCACAAGTACACGCCCGACTACAAAGTGATCTTTGTCGGCGACGCGACCATGGCACCCTATGAAATTTCCCATCCCGGTGGCTCGATTGAGCACTGGAACGAGGAAGCCGGCGCCACCTGGTTCCAGCGAATTACCGAGCACTTCCGTAAGGTCGTCTGGATCAATCCGCTCCCGGAGAGTTACTGGGGTAGCGGTGGTTCGTTGGGTATGACCAGGCAACTCGTTAACGATCACATGTACCCGTTAACCGTTGAAGGCCTTGAATCGGCCATGAAGCAGCTGAGTAAATAAAAAAAGCCGATGCGGTTGAGGGCATCGGCAAAACTCGGCATATCAAGCGGGGTTGCCTGAAGGCACTCCCGCCGCTTTCCAGTGAGCAAATACAGGGCCACTTGACTTAAAAGCTGCTAAAACAGTTGTTTAAAATTCAACTTATCCGCTGAATCTTCCCGGCCCCCCGATATCCCTCCTGACTCTGTCAAATAACTCGACACTCTTCCCACTCTTCCGACCGCTTAAGCTTTCGCTGTGCGTTTTC
Organism: Marinobacter sp. DSM 26671; assembly: GCF_900112835.1. Taxonomy (NCBI): domain Bacteria; kingdom Pseudomonadati; phylum Pseudomonadota; class Gammaproteobacteria; order Pseudomonadales; family Marinobacteraceae; genus Marinobacter; species Marinobacter sp. DSM 26671. Next base: position 25,056 of record NZ_FONF01000011.1, read on the forward strand.
CATTTGGTGATCTGTATACCGTTCTTGGCGGTTACCAAGTGTTACGCTTCCTGCCGATCTGTTACAGAAGTTTGCATGAGTTACAGAGGCTACAAAGGCGGGAGGCTTATGTTCGGCTCACAACAATCACAAAGGCGCCGGATAGAACACCAAAGGTTAGTCCGCATCGGGGCACTGGTTCTGGCATTGCTGGCTGCCTCGGCTGCAGCCGCCGACGGGCTTGACGAGGAACTCGAACGCCTGAATGCTGAAATCGCCAGCCATTCCGAGCGCGTCTTCGCCCTTGAGCAGAAGGTCCTGCATCCGGCCAATACCCGACTGGCAGTTTTTCTGACACTTCAGAGCCGGGATGCCCTCGATCTTGATTCCGTCGAACTCTTCGTGAATGGCCAACCTGTCGCTTCCCACCTGTATTCCGATAGAGAGCGGACATCGCTTGAACGCGGCGGAATCCAGCAGTTGTTTACCGGGAACCTGGAAAACGGCGAGCATGAGTTGAAAACGGTGATTACCGCTCGCTCCGCCGATGATGATTTCGTGCGGCGGGAATCCATCCATAGGTTCAGAAAACGCCCCGGCGTGCTTCGTTTGCAGATTAGTCTGGAAGCCCGGGCGCCCGATTACGAACCTCGGGTTTCTTTCCTAGAGTGGGAGTAGGGCGCCATGATGCTCCGGGTCCTCCTGTTTGTGTTACCTCTGACTGTTTCCAACTTTTCCGGGGCGGCCACGCCGGCAATGCCGGATGATGTCCTTTCTGGTCTCAAGCAATTCCGGCAGGCGGGAGAAGTCGGCGTGGATCTTGGGGACAGACGACAGCAAGCGCTCTATGAAGACGCTGAGAAGGCACGAGCCGAAGGCCGCACAGATGAGGCCGGGCGCATCCTGGCCGGTATGAAAGAGGGCTACTGGGCGGCTCTGGGATACCTCAATCTTGCCAGTGATTACGCGAAATCCGATCTTAACCCGGCCAGAGCGCTGGTTGCTCTGCGGGTTGCGTTAGCCATGTCCGATGGTGACGCCGATTCCGAGCGTAGCCAGCATCTGGAGAATAATCTGTTGGTACGTGCGGGCTACCTTGCCTACCAGCACGGCGAATTCGATAAAGCGATCGGCTTTCTGGAGAAGGTCGATCTCGACAGTTTCAACACGCCGTGGGCCCTTTACCTTCACGGCTTGGCGCTGACAGAAAAAGGCAATCACCGGGCCGCTATGCAGAGCTGGCATCGAGCCAGGAAATATCCTTTGGCCTACCCGGGAGTTGCCGACGCATGGATAGGGATGGGGCGCGGCTACGATCTCTCCGGCTATCTCGGGCAGGCTGGAGAAGCCTACCTTGCGGCCAACGCTGCGTTCGAGAGTGAACGGGTCACGCTTCGTAAACTTGCCGGCAAGATTCGCGAACAGGGCGCCTACAAAACCCTGGTGGAAGATGCCAGGGAGACCGGAGTTGACTGGTTTCTTGCCGACAGCCGCACCTTGACTCAACCGCGAATGGCCTATCTGTTGGGCTTCATGGAGGGTCCGGAGGCGCAGAGGGCGGCGGGGCGAGTCGTGGCCCTTCGCACCATGGCGGCAAAGCTGGATCGCCACGGTCATGATCTGCAGGTGTTCGGGGGAGCGCTTGAAGACAAACTCGCCGGCATGCAGAACCCGTTCGCCGATCAAAGCAAAATGGATCTCTCCGCGCGGGGCAAGGATCTGAGTGCCAGCCTGGAGAGTTTGGCCAATCAAGCCGATCCCGACCAGCAAGCCCGTATTCGCTCCCTTCATAAAACGCTGGCCGACACACAGGCCAGACTGGAACAGGTCCAGGCCAGGGGATCCCGGCAGCCGGAAACGCTGGATCGATTGCGTCGTGAAGCCCTTGCGCTGGAAAGGCGAAACGAGGTGTTGTTATCGGCTGTTCGTCAGTTGCTTGATAGGTGCGAGTCGGCGCTGGACAAACTGGCACTTGAGTATGTCGAAGCCAGAGATCAGCAGATGGCCTTTGCGCTGGACAAAACCGAACAGCAAATTGCGCATCTTTACGAATATCTCGCCCTTCAGAGCCTGGAGGAGACGCAGCCATGATGAAACCAGTTGCGGGCTTGTTCCTCTGCTTGATATTGGTGGTGCCGGCTGCAGCCCAGGAAGCCTTTCGTGTAGAGCTTGGGCGGGACGGAGAGACGATCGGGGACATGCGACCGGTGTTTCTTACTTTTGAAAGCAGGCCGATGCCGGCGATCTCGCCTTCGGAAGTGGCCCGGCGCTACCATCGCCTGTTCAGGACATCGGACGAGCCTGAGGTTCGGATCGATGCCCTCAACCGGCTGAGCAACATCAGGGATCGGTCAGGATCAGACGTTGGCTTGTCGGCGTCTGAAGAAGAACAGGTCTACAGCGAGGCCATCAGCAGCTATGAGTCTATTCTCGAGCGAGGTTCCTATGGCGGGAGGCTTGACGAGCTGCTGTACCAGATGGCCAAGGCCCATGCTCTGACGGGGCAGCAGGATGCTTCAATCCAGAGGTTGAAACAGCTGGTCGGGTTATATCCGAAATCCCCTCTTGTGCCAGAGGCCAGGTTCCGATTGGCTGAATCCGCCTTCGCAGCCGGACGCTACACAGAAGCGGAAACCGGCTATCTGCACCTCGTTAATTCAGACGCTGGTGGAGAGCTGGGCATCAAGGCCAGATACATGCTCGGTTGGAGCCAGTTCAAACAGGGGCCGTCTGCGTGGAGCAGGGCCGCAGCGACCTTTATCAGAGTTCTGGATGAGTTCCTGCCGAGCGCACAGAGCCTGGGGTCAGTCAGCGATTCGAGCGTTGATACCATCGATGACACGTTTCGGGTGCTTGCCCTGATGGCTGCCCGAAACAGCGGTACGGACACCCTTATTGCCTGGCTGGATGGGAGCCGGCCCCACCACTGGGAACATCTCCTGTTCGATCGGCTGGCCGATTACTACGCGGTGAAGGGCGAGACCATCGCAAGTGTTGCTGCCAATCAGGCCTTTATTGACTATTCGCCCAGTCACCGTGCTGTGCCTGCCTTCCGGTTACAGATAGTGGATGTGTGGCAAGCGGCTGGTGATCCGGAGCAGGTTCGCAATGCCCGTGCGGAGTTCGTCGCCAGCTACAGCCAGGATTCCGCTTACGCCGCTCTGACTGGTGAACAGAAGAATAAATGGCTGAGTTTCAGCAAACGGTTGGCGGATTACCACTATGACCTGGCCACACGATTGGTGGAACAGGGCCGGGTGGCGAAGGCTGAATCCACTTTTGCTGAGGCAGCGGTTTATTACGCACACCTGGCTCCGAGGATTGATCAGAGCGGCGAAATGCTTCGCCTTGCTGGTGATGCCTGGTTGCAGGCGAGGGATTTTCCGAAAGCGTTGACGAATTTTCGCAGAGCAGCCTATGAGTCGCCCGGTTACAGCGAGGCTGCCGATGCTGCCTGGGCCGCTGTTGCTCTGTTGAGAAACAGTCTTGACCAGCCGACCACTGTGTCTGCCTTTCAACCCGAACTGAAGGATGTTTCCAATGAGGCCAACCGCTTTAGTGGACGTTTCGAAGGGGATAGCCGGATTTCCGGCCTGATGGCAGATCTCGCCGCCCGGTGGCTGGCCGCCGGCGACCATCAGCTGGCGTTGGATTATGGTTCGCGAGTATTGACTGCGCCCACTGCGTCTCCGGCAGAGCGATACGCAGCATGGCAGGTTATGGCCCGGATACGCCAGGAAGAGGGCGACTATGGTCTGGCGGAGCGTGCCTGGGGCCAGGCGCTGAATCTTGCCGAAAGTGAACGGCTCGCAAACGTGACCGAAGAGCAGGTCTCAGCCATTCGGAAGCAACTGGCGACGTCCGTCTATCGCCAGGCAGAGCTCGCGGTATCCAGTGGCAGGCTCGGAGAGGCCGTTGGGCACTTCCGACGGGTTGATTCGGTTCTACCAGGTTCGGACGTTGCCATCCGTGCGCGCTACGACGCGGCAAACACCTTGCTCAAAGCATCAGAGTGGAGCGCTGCCGTCGGCGACCTGCAGAGTTTTCGCGCCGATTTTCCCCAGCACGAGCTTACTGCCGGCATCAGCGAAAAGCTGGTACATGCCTGGATTCAGTCTGATGAACCCACCCGCGCGGCGTCAGAATTATTGCAGGCCGCCGACAATCACGCTAACCCATGGAGCCTGAAGTTGCGGGCTGCGGAATTGTTGAATCAAGCCGGGAATGTAGCGGAACGAAATGCCCTTTACAGGGATTACCTTGCAACGGCTCCGAAGGCAGAGAGCGGGGCCGAATATGAACAGCTCCAGACATTCCGGCATCGCCTGGTAGAAACCGGCGACAATCCCGATGCCTGGAGGGAAGTACTGGTCCAGTCAGAGCTGGACAGCACCTGGCACACCGCCGACACCCTTGAGTGGGCCTCCCGGGCGTCACTGGTGCTCGGTGCCCGTGCGGCTGCAGTGTTTACCAGCATCAGACTGAGCCAGCCGCTGGAACAATCTCTGGCGCGCAAGCAAAAGGCGCTGGAATCGGCTCGACAGAGATTCCTGGATGCCGAAGCTCTGGGCGGCGAGCGAGTTCTGTCTGAATCGCTGTTCCGACGGGCCGAACTCTATCGTGGTCTGGCCAAAGACCTGATGGCATCCACGGTTCCAGCGGATTTGAATGAACTGGAGGCGATGCAGTATCAGATGTTACTGGAGGAAGAAGCTTTCCCATTCGAAGACAAAGCCATTCAACTGCATACGGAGAACCATCGCCGGATTACGGCCGAGGGGTATGACCCCTGGATAGGACGCAGCCTTGGCGTTCTTGCGGAGCTGCACCCGGGACGTTACGAGCGGAGCGTTAAGTGGCTTGGCTGGACTATGGAGATCAGGGATGGCGTGTAATTCAACGGGGAAAACGGGCCTGCCACTGGCGGCGCTTCTGGTGTTGCTCGTCGGCTGCGCCGGGCAGGAAGTCCGGCAGCCGGAGAAGCCCATCGGAAAGGATCCGGAACTGGCAGCAAGTTATGAACAGGAGGGGCGGGTGGCCTTCGAAGAAGGTCGCAAAGGCGCGGCTGTGGATGCATGGCAAAAAGCCGTGGAGCTGGATCCGACCAGGGCGGTGACAGTCAACAACCTGGCGCTCGTTCTAAAGGACCAGTACCGATTCGCCGAAGCGGCCAGGCTACTGGAACTGGGCATCAGCCATTCGCCGGATGTGGCCGAGCTGCATTTTAATCTGGCGGTGATTGCCGAGCTCTATTTGCTGGATCTTCAGACTGCCCTTGAGCATTACAACCGCTACCGGCAGCTGACGGATAAAGAAGACCAGCAGGTGGCTGGCTGGATAGCAGATCTGGAACGGAGGCTGCAATAAATGGCTGATATCCGCAAAACTGCCAAAGTCGTCTTACGCTTACTTGCGCTGGTTGGCCTGCAGTTAATGCTCCTCATCCCGGCGCAGGCGGATCAGGAAGAAGCGAACCGGCTGGCTGTTGAAGGTATATCCGCCAGCCTGGGCGAAGATGAGCCACGTGTACTCTACATACTGCCCTGGCAAGCCCCAAGCCTGCCAAAACGACCAAGGGCGGACCTGAATGACGAGGCGCCGGAACTGGTCCGGCCGGTAGATCCAGTCGTCCTGGAGCGTCACCGTCTGTTTCGTGAAAACCTTAATCCTCTCATCCTGAGCCCAGTTGGAGACTCAGGCCTGGCCGAGCAATAACCGGAGAACAATCATGCTGGACACGATCGTACGTTTTTTCCAGGAAGGTGGACCCTTCATGTACCCCATCGCCACTGTCCTGGCATTGGGGTTGGCGATTACTCTGGAGCGGTTCTTCTATCTCTCTGCGGTGCGGCGGCGAAACCGGATTGCCTTTGAGCGGGGCATCCTGCCGCTGCTGCGGAAGCGGGACTATCAGCGGGCCATGAAAGCTGCCACAAACTCAGACAGTGCGATTGCCTCAATCATGGGGGCAGGCATCGGCCGTCTGCTGAGCAACAGCCGTAGGGAGGATATTGAGTACGCCATGGAAGAAGGCTTGATGGAAGTGCTGCCGCGCCTCGAAAAGCGTACCCAATATCTGGCAACCCTGGCCAACATCGCCACGTTGCTCGGCCTGCTGGGAACCATTATTGGTCTGATTGCTGCGTTTACTGCGGTGGCGGCGGCAGATCCTTCCCAGAAGGCCAGTCTGTTGTCCGAAAGTATTTCCGTGGCCATGAATACCACGGCTTTCGGCCTGATGTCGGCCATTCCGTTGCTCATGTTTCATGCGGTACTACAGACCCGAACCAATGAGATTGTCGACAGCTTTGAAATGGCCGGCGTGAAGTTGCTGAACATTGTGTCTGAAGCATGAGACGCCGTCATCGCAGGTTAAGCATATTGCCGGAGCTGGATATTACCGCCTTTCTCAATCTGATGATTGTGCTGGTACCTGTCTTGTTGCTGGGCATGGTATTCAGTCAGGTTCGAATGATCGAGCTGAATTTTCCGGGTATGGACGCCGGGGAAGCGCCGGCGCCCGAAGAGATCCGTCTCGTGGTTACTTTGATTCCGGAGGGTATTGAAATCGCCGACAGTGATCGCGGCTTGATCCGTGTGTTGCCGGCAGAGGAGGCAGCTCAAGACTTCGAAGGCCTGCGTCAGGTACTTCGGCAGATAAAAAACCGGGTTCCGGAGAAGACCGATGTGGTTCTGGAAGTCGGGCCAGACATTGATTACCAGACACTGATCACGGCCATGGATACGGTCCGTTCTTATCCGGCTGTGGTTGCGGCCAGCCTGGTTGAGGGAGAGCTGTTTCCTGATGTCTCACTGATGGATGCGCCCGCAGACCGAAAGCTTGCGGCGAATGCCAGGCTTGAATCCGGGGAGGGCGTATGAAGACCTCGCGTAAGGCCAAAAGAATTCGTCGACATTACGGCCGTATGAAGAAGCCTGGGGGCCTGAACCTGGTGTCCCTGATGGACATCTTCACGATCCTGGTTTTCTTCCTGATGGTGAATTCGTCGGATGTGAAAGTGATGCAGAACACCGCGGACGTGCCACTGCCAAAGTCCACGGCGCAACAGGAGGCCGTTGAGAGCCTGACAGTCCAGATAACGGGCAATGCCATTCTCGTTCAGGGCAGCGAAGTTGCAAGACTGGAGGGTATCGAGATTGGTGATACCTATATCGCTGGGCTTTCGGAAGAGCTTTCCTGGCGTCGCAGTCGCTGGTCTGAAATTCCCGAGGGGGGGCTTGACGTAACCATCATGGCGGGTCGCGACACCGACTACCGATTGCTTCGCAAGGTCATGCAGACCTGTGTTGATGAGCAGTACCGGCAGGTGCGGCTCGCTGTGGAACGGGAGGTCCGAAATGGCTGACAGCGGATGGTCTCGAATGGGCGATTCAGGGCTGCCATGGAGTCGTGATCAGGCCGAGAGTCGACGATTTACGGGCATCGTCTTGTTGGTGACGGCGCTGTTTTTGCCGCCCGCGTTGCTAATTCCCATTCAGGATGTGCCGGAGATCGAGCGCAGCGAAGCCGAGACGATTCCCCCAAGGCTGGCTCGCCTGGTGGAGAAGCCGCAACCGGTGGTGACACCGGAGCCGGTGAAGCCCGAGGCGGAACCCGAGCCCGAGCCGAAACCAGAAGTGCAGCCTGAAAAGCCTGAAAAGCCGGAGCCGGAAGTTGCCGAGGTTGAACCTGCTCCGGAACCAGAGGTAAAACCTCAGGTAGCCTCGGAGCCAAAGCCGAAGCCAACGCAGACCAACGAGCAGGCGAGGGAGAAAGCGTCGAGATCGGGGCTGCTGTCGATGAGGGATAAGTTGGCTTCCCTAAGGTCCCCCGAACCAGCGCCGGCTCGCAAATTTTCGGTCAACACGGAAGGCAGCGCCCCGGGTCGAACCCGAGAGAATGAGGCATCGACGGAAGTCCTCGCTGGCAGTGGCGGAGTTGAAGATACGGTTGCTCCTGAAACAACCGTCGCTGTGGCTGAGCACGAGGTCAAAACAGTTGCGGCCCCCGTTGAAGAAACCAGGCAAGTGGTTGCTAAACCTGCCGAGACAGCCCCGTCCGCTGGTGAGCGGGCAATGAGCAATATTCGGAAAGTCTTCGATGCCCAGAAAACGGCACTCTATTCCATGTATCGGAGGGAACTCCGCCAGGACCCGACCCTGGAGGGCAAAGTCTTGCTGGAGCTGGTCATAGAGCCGGATGGTTCGGTTTCCGCCTGCGAGGTAGTCAGTTCGGAGCTTGGGCATGCCACCCTTGAGCAACGGATTGCCATGCGGGTACGGCTCTTCAATTTCGGGGCCGACAATGTTGAGCCCCGCAAGGTCAGGTTCCCGATTGATTTCCTGCCCGGGTGAATCTTGCGATCGGGCGGCCATAAAAATGGCTGCCCGATTTCGAGTTCTCAGTGTTCGATGGCGATTTTCGGCAGTCGCGGTTTGTGCAGAGACACCTTTTCCGTCGGGGCGATCACCTTCGCTTCACCGATGACCACCTTCTGTTCGTTCTGATTGCGCACGTCGCACTCCACCACAACCCGGCCTTTCGGCTCCTTGCGAAGGACTTTGAGATGAACGGTCAGGGTGTCGTCCAGTTTAACCGGCCGCTTGAACGAAAGACTCTGCTCCAGGTAAATGGTCCCAGGGCCTGGCATCACTGTTGCCAGGGCCGCCGAAATCAGCGAGCCGCTCCACATACCGTGGGCGATGCGTTCCTTGAACATGGAGCCTGCGGCAAATTCAGAGTCCAGGTGTACCGGGTTTACATCGCCGGAGACCGCTGCAAACAGCACGAGTTCGTCCTCGGTAAGGGTGCGCGTGAAGGTCGCGGTATCGCCCTCGTTCAGCTCGTCGTAGGTGATATTTTCCAGGGTATCAAGGGTATCGCTCATCGCGTGCTCCGCACTGTTGTCATTTGAGTACAGGTGTTCTGGTTGGTGTTCGGGTAAGAGTTTCGAAAACTACCTCATCGGTTACAAAACTGCTATTCTCTCCCCACTTTTTTGAGGCTGATACTTTTGTAGGGTTGATTTTTTGAGCAACCTGACATCGGTAAATCATTACAATCAAAAGCGCCAAACAGGAGATGGTGATGGATTTTGAGCAGTTCTATCAGGATAAATACCCCGCCGGCGTACCCCGCGAGGTGGACCTGAACAAGTACAAAAGCATGGTGGATGTGTTCGAACAGTCGGTCAAAAAATTTGCCGACCGTCCAGCTTTCAGTGCTGTTGGTGCAACTCTCACTTACCGTGACCTCGACACCCAGAGCCGCAACTTTGCAGCCTGGCTGCAAAACAAGACAGATCTGAAACCTGGCGACCGCATCGCGGTGCAGATGCCAAACGTCAGCCAGTACCCGGTCGTTGTGTTTGGCGCAATGCGAGCTGGCCTGATTGTAGTGAATACCAACCCGCTTTATACCACGCGGGAAATGGAACATCAGTTCAACGATTCCGGAGCCAAGGCGCTGGTGGTTCTGGCGAACATGGCCGAGAATGCCGAGAAGGTGTTGCCGCACACTGGCATTGAGCACGTGATTGTTACCGAAATCGCGGATATGCACTCGCCAATCAAGCGCACGCTGATGAATGCCGTGGTCAAGCATGTCAAAAAGATGGTGCCGCCGTTCAATCTGCCTCAGGCCCACAAGCTGCCTGCTGTTCTGAGTGCCGGCGCCCGTGAAAAATTCACCCCGGTAGAGTGCAAGCAGGACGACATTGCCGTGCTTCAGTACACCGGCGGAACGACCGGTGTGGCGAAAGGCGCGATGCTGACTCACGGCAACCTGGTAGCCAATCTGCTGCAGACCCGTCCTATGATGGAAGACATGGTGGTTGAAGGTCAGGAGGTTGTTATCGCGCCGCTGCCGCTCTACCACATTTATTCCTTTACCCTGAACTGCGGCATCATGCTTGAGGCCGGCGCGCACAACGTGCTGATTCCGAACCCGCGTGATATCCCGGGCTTTGTGAAAGAGCTGAAGAACCACAAGTTCACCGCTTTTCTGGGACTGAACACGCTCTTTGTCGCGCTTTGCAACAACGAAGACTTTCAGGATCTGGACTTCAGCAGCCTGAAGCTGACGTCCTCGGGCGGCATGGCGCTGACAAGCGACACTGCCAAGATGTGGGAACGGGTCACCGGATGTGAGATCTGCGAAGGGTTCGGTATGACCGAAACCTCCCCGGTTGTGACCTTCAACCCCCACAGCGCCATTCAGATCGGCACCATCGGCCTTCCGATTCCGTCTACAGTGGTTAAAACCCTGGATGAAGAAGGCAATGAAACGCCTCTTGGCGAGCCAGGCGAGCTGTGCGTGAAGGGCCCGCAGGTTATGCGCGGTTACTGGCAGCGCCCTGAGGATACCCAGAAGTCCTTCACCGATGATGGCTATCTGCGCACCGGGGACATTGCCCTGATTCAGGAAGACGGCTATATCCGTATTGTCGATCGCAAGAAAGACATGATCATTGTCTCTGGCTTCAACGTGTTCCCGAATGAGATCGAAGATGTGGTCAGCAGCCATCCGAAAGTGGTCGAGTGCGCTGCGGTTGGCGTTCCCGATGCCAAGAGTGGTGAGGCGGTCAAGGTTTACCTGGTGCCGACGGCTGAAGGCGTCACGGAAAACGAGCTCAAGGAGTTTTGTCGCGAGCGGCTAACCGCCTACAAGGTTCCCAAGCAATTCGAGTTCCGGGACGAGCTGCCCAAGACAAATGTGGGCAAGATCCTGCGCCGTGAACTGCGGGACGAGGCGAACAATAAGTAAGCCTTCCTGGCAGTGGATCAAGGAAAACCCCGCTTCGGCGGGGTTTTTCCGTTTTTAAGACACCGACTTTCCCGATAGACTGTCGCCCAATCGAATCCGAGTGAGCGCTATTCCGGCAATTCAATGACAGACACCCGTTCCGATACTCCGAGCACACCGAAACCCAAGCCCGATGGCGAAGCCGCCGTTAAAGCGATGATGGAGCAGCTGGACGCCTGCAATCAGCAGGAAGCCGCCCGCATTGTGAAAACGGTTGCCCGTACCAAGGGCAAACCGGGCCAGAAAGACCTGGAGAAAATGGCCAACTGGCTGGAGCGCGGGCTTGAAAAGGTTCAGCAACGCCATGCCCTGCACAAGCCGGCCAGCTTCCCCGAGGGCCTTCCGGTCTCCGAGCGTGTGGATGATATTCGTGAGGCCATCGAAAACCATCAGGTGGTAATCATTGCGGGTGAAACCGGTTCTGGCAAAACCACCCAGATACCCAAAATCTGCATGAATAGTGGTCGTGGTATTCGTGGCCTGATTGGTCATACCCAGCCCCGGCGGATCGCCGCCCGCAGTGTGGCTGCCCGCATTGCCGAGGAGATAGGTGAGCAGACCGGTCAGCAGATCGGGTATCAGGTTCGTTTTACCGATAACACCTCCGAGCAATCCCGTGTAAAGGTGATGACCGACGGCATCCTGCTGGCGGAGGTTCAGCACGACCGGTTTCTGGACCGCTACGATACGATCATCATCGACGAAGCCCACGAGCGCAGTCTCAACATCGATTTTCTGCTGGGCTACCTGCGCCAGCTTTTGCCCAAACGCCCGGATCTGAAGGTCATCATCACGTCGGCCACCATTGAGGTCGACCGCTTCAGCGAGTTCTTCGACAAGGCGCCCGTGATCGAGGTGAGCGGGCGAACCTATCCGGTGGACGTGCGCTATCGGCCACTGACCGGAGATGAAGACGACCGGGATCAGGGTTGGACGGATGGCGTGCTGGGTGCCCTGGATGAAATCGAGCAGCACGAGCGCAGCCAGAAACAGCCGCCGGGAGATATTCTGGTTTTTCTGCCCGGCGAGCGCGAGATCCGCAACCTCAGCAAGGTTCTTCGCCACGTCGACCTGCGCCATACCGAAGTGCTTCCGCTGTATTCCCGATTGAGCAACGCCGAGCAGAATCGGGTTTTCCAATCCCACAAGGGGCGACGGATCGTGTTATCCACCAACGTGGCGGAGACCTCGCTGACGGTGCCGGGTATACGGTACGTGATCGATACCGGTGTTGCCCGGATCAGTCGTTACAGCGTGCGCTCGAAGATCCAGCGCCTGCCGGTGGAACCTATTTCCCAGGCGAGCGCCAACCAGAGGGCAGGGCGTTGCGGTCGTGTTGCCCCGGGCATCTGTTTCCGCCTGTACGATGAGACGGACTTCATCAACCGCCCGGAATACACCGATCCGGAAATACTGCGCACCAACCTGGCGTCGGTCATTCTGCAAATGGCGACGTCGGGCCTTGGGGAAATTCGGCAGTTCCCGTTCCTGGAGGCACCGGATAAGCGTCAGGTCAACGACGGCTACAAGCTGCTGGAAGAATTGGGTGCAGTGGATGACAAGCGCCGGGTTACCCGGCTTGGTCGAACCATGTCTCGGCTGCCCCTCGATCCACGCCTGGCCAGGATGCTGGTCACAGCGGCGGAGCTTGGCAGTCTGGCGGAAACCTTGGTCATCATTGCCGGGTTGAGTATTCAGGACCCCCGGGAGCGGCCCCAGGACAAACAGCAGGCGGCGGATCAGGCCCACGCACCGTTCAATGACAAGGAATCGGATTTCGTCACCCTGCTGAACGTGTGGAATTTCTATGAAGAGCAACGCCAGGAGCTGTCCCAGAATCAGCTCAAGAAGGTTTGCCAGAAGAACTTCCTGAGCTGGATGCGAATGCGGGAATGGCGGGATATCCATCGCCAGCTGACGCTGATCTGTCGTGAACAGAAGCTGGCGGTCAACAAGGATGCCGCCAGTTACGAAGCGCTGCACAAGGCGATACTGGCGGGTCTTCTGGGCCAGGTAGCGGTGAAGGTGGAAAAGAAAGAATACCTGGCGACCCGGAACCGGAAGGTGCTGATCTTTCCCGGTTCGAAGGTCGCCAAGACTGGCCCGAAATGGATTGTGGCCACCGAGATCGTGGAGACCAGTCGGGTGTTCGCCCGGGTGGTGGCCTCCATTCAACCGGAGTGGATTGAGCCCCTGGCCGGACATATCGTCAAGCACCACTACTTTGAGCCCCACTGGGAGCAGAGGCGGGCCCAGGTGATGGGCTATGAAAAGGTGACGCTGTACGGCCTCGATATCGTGGCCAAGCGCCGCATTCCTTACGCCAAGGTGGATCCGGCGGAATGCCGAAATCTGTTTATCCGGCGAGCCCTGGTGGAGGGGGATTACCGATCAAAGGCGCCCTTTATCGCCCGTAATAGGGAAATGCTCGACACGGTTGAGAATCTGGAGAAGAAGACCCGGCGGCGTGACCTGCTCGTTGACGATGAAGTGCTGGTGGCCTTCTATGATGAACGCCTGCCGTCAGACATCATCAGTGGCCGGCACTTCGAGACCTGGTGGAAAGGGCTACCGGCGGAACAGTTGAAAGAACTGGAGCTCACCGAAACCGACATTCTTCAGCGACCGGTTGATGCCAAGGCCGCTGACCTGTACCCGGACTATCTGGAGTGGGAGGGTGTTCGTTACCCGCTGAGCTATGAGTTCGAACCCACCAGTGAAAAGGACGGCGTTACGCTTCAGGTGCCCTTGATGGCGCTCAAGCAGATACCGTCCCGTCGCCTGGAATGGCTGGTGCCGGGACTGTTGAGAGAAAAGTGCATTGCCCTGGTGAAATCGTTGCCCAAGGCATTGCGCCGGAATTTCGTTCCGGTGCCGGATTTCGTGGATGCCGCTCTCGAAAATCTTCAGCCTTCCAACGAACCGCTGACGCTTCAGCTTGGCGAGCAGTTGCGGCGCATGACCGGCGTGCAGATTGATCCTGATGCCTGGACCGACAGCGAATTGCCAAAACACTTGCGGATGAACCTTCGCGTTATGGGTGACGGCGGTCGCGCCATTGCAGAGAGCCGAGAAACGGCAGATCTTCAGCACCAACTTGAGGGTCAGGCCGAGCAGGCGCTGGCCTCGGCGACTCAGGATGATGCGGCAACGGAACCGAGTGGCGAGTACACGGAATGGCAGTTCGGCGCATTGCCTGAACAGGTACAGACAGAAAAAGGCGGTATGCAGGTTACTGTGTATCCCGCCCTTGAGGACCTGGGTAAGCAGGTACGCCAGATCCGTTGTCTTGACCGGCTGACCGCTGAAGATACGACTCGGAAGGCTATCGCCCGCTTGATCATTAATCGGTTTGGCCGAACCCTTGATGATCTGGAGCGCAAGCTTCCCCGGTTTAAACAATCTGCGCTGATGTTTGCTCCGGTGGGTCAGTCGAAAGTGTTGTTGGACGATCTGCTGTTGGCGACCGCCATGCAGCACTTTCTTACGGACGAAATTCCGAGGACAGCAGAGGGCTTCGACAGGGTGTTTGATGCTCACCGAGGGGATTTCATTCCTGCACTGGAGCAGGCAGACGAACGGTTGTATCAGGCCATGTCCGGTTACCAGAAAGTGGCGAAACAGTTAAAAGGTAAGATCAATCTGGCCATGGCCAACAGCATGGCGGATCTCAAGTTTCAGCTGCAGAACCTGGTATATCCGGGATTCCTGGTTGAGACGCCGCCTGAGTGGCTGGCGGAATTCGGGCGCTATTTTGAGTCGGCTCTGGTTCGGTTGGAGAAGATGCCCCGGGAAATGGGCCGGGAACGGGAATTTCTCCACACCATTGAGCCGCTCTGGTCCCGGTATGCTGTCAAGCGGGACGAACAGCAGCGGCAGGGCGTTCGAGACCCCGAGCTGGTGCTGTACCGCTGGATGCTGGAAGAATTCCGGGTGTCGTTTTTTGCACAGCAACTGGGCACTGTGATGACTGTGTCCGTAAAACGATTGGACCGGCAGTGGGAGAAAACGAAGGTCTGAGGCAGTAACGGGCGCACCAATCCGGTGCCCATGACTGATACCCGACGGGCAAAACCCCGATACTGTGTTAGTATTTCCGGCAGTAGGTCAACGAATTAACAAAACGGGATGTCTGGTGTCCCGTTTTCACAATTATGACGTGGGGTTAGCGTGATTAAAGCCGTTATTAGCGGGACCGGTCTCTACACACCGCCAGCAACCATTAGTAATGACGAACTGGTCGAAGCCTTTAACCAGTATGTTGAACTTTTCAACGCCGAGAACGCAGACGCCATCGCCAGCGGCGATGTAACGCCACTGCAGCCTTCCTCCTCTTCGTTCATCGAAAAAGCGTCGGGAATCAAGCGTCGCCATGTCATCGACAAGGATGGCATTCTCGATCCCAACCGGATGAAACCCTACATCCCGGATCGCAGCAACGAAGAGCCCTCGGTTCAATGCGACATGGCCGTGACGGCGTGCCGTGAGGCGCTGGAACAAGCGGGCAAGTCGGCTGAGGATGTTGATGCGGTGATTGTTGCCTGCTCTAATCTGCAGCGAGCCTACCCAGCCGTTTCTATCGAGGTCCAGGAGGCGTTGGGTATCGACGGGTTTGCCTACGATATGAACGTAGCCTGCAGCTCCGCTACGTTCGGGCTCCAGGCCGCCGTTAATTCTGTCGAGAATGGCAGTGCCCGTGCCGTTCTGGTGGTCAGCCCGGAGATCTGTTCGGGCCACCTGAACTTCCGCGATCGGGACAGTCACTTTATTTTCGGTGACGCCTGTACGGCTATTCTGGTTGAGCGTGAAGAAGATACTCGTAAAGGCCAGGGCTTCGAGATCCTCGGTACCAGTCTGAAAACCAAATTCTCGAATAACATCCGGAACAATTTCGGGTTTCTGAACCGCGCCGACGAATCCGGTGTCGGCAAACCGGACAAGCTCTTCGTTCAGCAAGGCCGTAAGGTATTCAAAGAAGTGTCGCCACTGGTTGCCGAGACAATCCAGAAACAGCTGCAAAGCCTTTCGCTGGCCCCGGATGATCTCCGTCGTATGTGGCTGCACCAGGCCAACCTGAACATGAACCAGCTCATAGCGCGCAAGGTACTGGGTCGGGATGCCACCGAAGAAGAGGCCCCGGTCATCCTGGATGAGTACGCAAACACCAGCTCTGCCGGTTCGATCATCGCCTTCCACAAAAACAAGGATGACCTTGTCAGTGGTGATCTGGGGGTAATCTGTTCTTTCGGGGCAGGTTATTCCATCGGCAGCGTGGTGGTTCGCCGCCGATAGGTGTGAGCTGGGTCAAGACGTTGCCAGTGTCCTGAGGGTGTCTGGCAGCGGAGCCGAAGAGCGCGTCTTTCGGTCGAACCAGACGATTTTTGCATAGCCTTCCGCATAGACGGCGCCGGTGTCGACATCTGTCAGCAAATGGTAGGTGTCGAGACTGGTGTTACCTGCCTTGTCAGCGTATGTTTTCACCTCAACCGTTGCCGGGTGGTTCAATTCCTTTAGAAAGGTAGCGCTGGTCTTTATAATAACGGGGCCGGTCGGCTCGTCAGGCCCGCCCAGCTCCAGTGAAGCCAGCCACACAATGCGCGCTTCCTCAAAGAATCGGAAGTAGACTGTATTATTGGCGTGGCCGTATGCATCCATGTCTCCCCACCGGAGGGGCATAGTGATTGTGTTTACAAGATTTCCCGGTACTGACATCGGTTTCTCCGGAACAACGGTTTAATAATAAAAAGTAGCGCCGGTATTTTCGACGAATTGAAACGAATTAAACAACCCAAGAGCAGATGATGAACTACTTTTTTATCCGGCGCCGGCTTATTACCCTGGCCATGTTGTTTTCCCTGTCTGCGCTTCTGCCAGCGGGCCAGGCTATTGCCCAGAACATGCAGGAACCCGCTCCAGAGGGATCTGTTCCGGTTGATCCCGCAGATCCCTGGGAGAACTGGAACCGCAAGGTGTACACCTTCAACGAGACCATCGACCGCTGGTTCCTGAAACCGGTAGCACAGGCCTATCGAACCTTCACTCCGCAAATTGTCGACCGCGGCGTTACCAATTTTTTCAACAATCTGACAGAACTGAGGAACTTCATCAACAGTGTCCTTCAACTGAAAGGGGAGTCTGCGGTGGTTGCCGTGGGGCGCTTCACCTACAACACCACCTTTGGGCTGGGTGGTTTGTTCGATGTCGCAACCGCCTTTGACCTGCCGGAACGGCCCGAGGATTTTGGTCAGACCCTGGGATACTGGGGCGCGGGTTCAGGGCCCTATCTGATGCTTCCTTTTCTCGGCCCTTCCACACCCCGGCACTTTACCGGGTTTGTGACGGACGGCTTCGCGTTGCCTTCGGCGTGGGATGAAGTGGAAAGCCCTGAAGTTTACTATGCAAGGGCTCTGCAAATCGTCGACCGCCGGGCGGATTTGATCCCTGCTGAAAGTTTCATCTCTGGCGACAGTTACGTGTTTGTGCGGAATGCCTTTCTGCAACGTCGCGAATTCCTGATTAACGACGGTAAGGTGGTTAACGATCCGTTTGCCAGCGATGATGATGAGGACTTGATGCTTGATGATTTCTAAGCGTCAGCCGGATTGAAAGGAGATCAACGGTGCTCAAGGATCCAAGAATAGCCAAGTTCCGGAAAATGCTGGCCGACGCGCCCAACTACGAGGTATGGAAAGCAGCGGCTCTGGAACTGGACTTTTTGGAGGGCAACGCCGAGTGGAAAGAGGATTTTGCCTCCGACCTTTATCATTATGAAGTCATCTACGACCGGCTGAGCAACCTCAAGCAGTATCGCCAGCAAAATGACGTGGAACGCCTCAAACGCGCTCTCCGCGAAGGCTTGCACCATGACCTGGGCAATATGGGCAATCCCGCGCTTTATACCCGGTCGCGCGTCGGCACCAAGCATCTGATCGAGGAGTACATCACGCAGGTCTGTGAAGCGCTGTGCTATCTTTGTGATCAACCGGTTCCGGGTTTTCCAGTTGCAGATAAGCTCCAGTTCTTCCGCGACACCCTCACAAGTTACGGTCGCCCGGCACTTTTGCTCAGTGGCGGCGCCACCCTCGGTGTGTTCCATTTCGGCGTGATCAAGGCGCTCTGGGAAAAGGGGCTTCTGCCGCAGGTTATTGCGGGCTCAAGTATCGGGGCCATCATCGCGGGCATTCTTGGTGTGCATACGGATGCCGAAATTCCGGAAATGCTGATCCCCGAGAACCACAACCTGAGAGCCTGGAAATGGCGAGGTCTTCTAAGCGCAGTCCGTGGCGACGGGCTCATGGATCAGGAGGAGCTTCGGAACTGTCTGCGGGGCAATATCGGTGAGTACACCTTCGAGGAGGCGTATCAGCGTACCGGACGTTCAATCAACGTTAGCGTGTCCCCAGTGCAGGCGCACCAGAAGGCCCGGTTGCTTTGCGGATACACCTCGCCCTATTTGATGGTGTGGAGCGCGGTGCTGGCCAGCGCCGCGGTTCCCGGTATTTTCCCGCCGGTTACCCTGATGAAAAAAGACATTCAGGGTAATACGCTACCGTATATGCCGCGCCTGAAGTTTGTGGATGGCTCGGTCGTCAGTGATTTGCCAATCGAGCGGTTGATGCACCTGTACGATGTCAATTACACCATCGTGAGCCAGACCAATCCCCACGTAGTCCCTTTCCTGAGCCAGCGGGGGCTGGATGAAAAACTGTCCCTCGGAAATCTGCCCATGCATCTGTTGAAATCCGAGATACAGTTTCATGGCCAGGGCGTGTTCGATTACCTGCGAAAACGGGTAAGGCCGGAACTTCTGCGGCAGATGTCCGGTCAGTTGTACACCATTATGGCTCAGCGTTACTCGGGAGACGTGACCATAGCTCCGTCGTATTCCTTCAAGGATTACAGCAGGATGCTGGCGAATCCGGATCCTGCTTACGTGCGGCAGATGATTCTGGCTGGCGAGCGAGCGACCTGGCCGAAGATCTCCATGATTCGCTCCCACGCCCGTATATCGAAAACCCTGGAGCGCTGCGTGCGAAGGCTGAAGCAACAGAACCGGCGCACGGCCGAGCTCAGGCTGATCAGCAACGCGGATTCCGGTACGTCCTGATATGTATTACGACTTTTTCGGCTTTCGCGAACCGCCGTTTTCCATTGCCCCGGACCCTCGTTATCTATATCTCAGCGATCGCCACAAGGAGGCCCTGGCGCACCTGATGTACGGAGTCCAGGGGCAGGGCGGTTTCATCGTAATCACTGGTGAGGTGGGAACAGGAAAAACAACGGTTTCCCGGTGTTTTATCGAGAATGTTCCCGATCATGTGGATATCGCGCTGATCCTCAACCCGAGGCTCTCTGCGCGGGAGTTACTGTCCTCCATCTGCGATGAGCTGGAAATCCCCCACGATATCAGTGCCACCATCAAGGAACTGGTTGATCTGATTAACCGGGACTTGCTCAAGGCCCATGCAGCCGGGCGACACAAGGTTCTGATGATTGATGAGGCCCAGAACCTTTCGGCCGAGGTGCTGGAACAGTTAAGGCTGTTGACCAATCTCGAGACGGCAGAGAAGAAGCTGCTGCAGATTGTCCTGCTTGGCCAGCCTGAACTGCAGGAAATGCTGGCACTTCCGGAATTGAGACAGCTGAATCAGCGGGTCACAGCACGCTATCACCTGGACGCCATCGGTCGGGATGAGCTGGCGGCCTACTTGAAATACCGCCTCAGTGTTGCCGGCATGCGGGGTGATATCTTTTCGCAGCGGGCGGTGAATCGCCTCTATCGCGAGAGCCAGGGCATACCCCGCCTGATCAACCTGATCAGTGACCGCGCATTGTTGGGCGCCTATGCCGAGGGTGAGCATGAGATTACGCCCGAGCATATCCGCCAGGCGGCAAAAGAAGTACGTGGACAATCCCTCGGCCCCACGCCCTCACGGGCTCACCAGTCACCAGACAGATCCCAGTACCTTATCGTTGCGGCTTCGATTCTGGTGGCCATCATCGGCACCGCCTGGCTTATTGAGCGTTGGTCACCGGGTGGATCGTTTCTCACCGATCCCTCCTCAGCAGAACCTTTGCAGGGAGCTGTTGAGCGAGTCGAGGAGCAGGAACAGAAACCATTGCAAGAGATCCAGGAAACCGGGTCTGGAGAGCCGTCAGCACCCGTTGAACTTGCCGTGCCGGGTCAGCTTCTGGATTCCGTGGAGGCTTTTCAGGTACTTTTCGGGATCTGGGGGCGTGAATATGAACCTTCGGAAGCGCCCGTTGCCTGCGACTGGGCCAACGAGGAGGGTCTTGGATGCCTGAGTCGTCAGGGTAGCCGCCGAAGCCTCGAGTTTCTGGATCGCCCGGCGATGCTTCAGTTGCAGGATGAGGCGGGTAACCGGGGGTTTGTCGTGCTCCGCCATCTGGATGGCGATACCGCAGACATCGCCTTGCCCTCCGGCAATCAGACTGTATTGTTTGCCAGTATCGAGCGCTATTGGTTCGGGGAGTATCGGGTTCTGTGGCGCCTTCCGGAATACCTGACGGGCGACGGCTTTTACAGCAATGGCGGGGGCGAGCAACTCTGGATTGGTGCGCGAGTGATGGATCTGGCGGACCGTTTCAGTAATTCCCGTGCTGAAAGTGACCGGGTGAAACGGCTGGATTCCGAAGAGCAGGTTCGCTGGTATCAGTCATTGCGAGGGCTTACCGTCGATGGGATCGCCGGAGCCATGACGATTATCCAGATCAATAACGACCTGGAAGCTAACATTCCCCGTCTCAAGCCTCTGCAGTCCGAAGGTCGCCGGCAAGTTGAAGGTCGAGAGTAATTATGTCGTACATTCTTGACGCATTGCGGAAATCCGAAACTGAACGGAGGCAAGGGCGCGTACCGGACCTTGGTCAGCAGGTACAGCTGATCCATCGCCCGAAGAAAAAGCGGTGGTCGCCGGCTGTCTGGGTGTCTCTTGCACTCATGCTCAATGCCGGCGTCCTGGCCTTTGTCTTCTGGCCGGGAGCGCCGTTGCCCTGGGTTTCCGAGTCGCAATCCGAGACATCTGCGGCCTCGGCCAGAACGACAGCTCCTGAACCTGATGCGGTGGCGCCTGCGACAGAGCCAGCACCGACATTGGAAGATCCCGTTGCACAAACGGGGACCATCCCTGAGCCCGATGCGGGCGAGGCGACTCCAGCGCCGATCGCTTCGGAACCTTCCCCATCACAAAGCCGGGAGCGAGCGACCGTTATCGTTCCCTCATCCGCAAATTCCGAAACTGCTGCACCAATGGTGCAGCCCGAGCAGGCAGGCAGAGTGCCACATCTGGTAGAGTTGCCGCTCTCGTTTCAGAAGAGCGTTCCCGATTTGACCTTTAACAGCCATATCTACTCGTCATCCCCTGCATCGCGCCGGGTCATGATTAACAACACCTACCTGCGAGTGGGCGACGTCTTCGATGGCCTGCGGGTAGACGACATAACAGAAGAAGGGGTGGTTCTGAGTCGTGACGGGCGGCGTTTTCGGGTTGGCGTTGTTCGGGACTGGGTGAGTCCTCGCTGATGGCGCTGACCGACGAAATCAAGCAATCGATCCAGCAGGGATATCGGGATGTGCTGGCAGGCAAGGATATTCGGGCGCGCTATGGGCAGCGCCTGATGATTGCGGAAATCGCCCGATACATGGGCGATATCACCGAGAACGATGGCCAGCGAACGTCCCCGGCCTCTGCCTGTGTGGTCGAAGCCGGGACCGGGACAGGCAAAACCCTGGCCTATCTGATCGCTGCCATCCCGGTGGCCAAAGCCCTCGGCAAAACCCTGGTTATCTCCACCGCAACCGTGGCCCTTCAGGACCAGATTGTGCTCAAAGATCTCCCGGACCTGAAAAAGCACAGCAAGATGGATTTCAACTGGACTCTGGCCAAAGGGCGGGGGCGCTACCTCTGCATGTCACGGTTGGAAGCCCGACTGCACGATGAAGGCAATACCGACAGCGACACCATGCCCCTGTTCCTTTTGGATGGGCCGAAAAATGAAGAACCGGGCACCCGGGCCTTTTTCGAGGAAATGCTCGCCAGTTATGGCTCCCGCGAGTGGGACGGTGACCGGGACCACTGGCCGGAACAGATACCGGACGACGTCTGGCGACAGGTAACAACCGACCACCGGCAGTGCACCAACCGCCACTGCAGCTATTTCGACAGTTGCGCGTTTTTTGATGCCCGTAAAGACCTTGATGATGCCGATATCGTGGTGGCTAACCATGATCTGGTTCTGGCCGACCTTGCCCTGGGCGGCGGCGCCATTCTGCCGGAGCCGGAGAACGCCCTTTATATTTTCGACGAGGCTCATCACCTTCCGGACAAGGCCCTGAATCACTTTGCCGCGTCGCTGCCACTCAATGCTACCCGGCAATGGCTGAAGCAGCTTTCCCAGGCGCTTGTTAAAATGCAGCCTTATCTGGCAGCCGGCACTCAGGCCGCCAAGTCCCTGGATCGCATCAGTTCTGCGTCGAGAGAGGTAGACCTGGTCCTCAACCGGGTTTACGAAGAAGCCGAGCAGAATACCGGCTGGGAGTTCAACGAAGAGCGCCGGACGGCGCAGTGGCGTTATCCGGAAGGTGAGTTGCCGGAGGCGATGGCCGAGCTTGCAGCCGAAAGCCGGATTGCTACCGCTAACATGGTCCGGCAACTGGGCGTTCTGGCGGACGAGTTGCAGGGCGCCTTTGATGAGCGCAAGGAGCATGAGATCGACCGGGAAACCGCCGAAGCCTGGTATCCGGTGATAGGCTCCTTTCACGCCCGGGCAGAGGACCAGTTGCGGCTCTGGACAGCCTGGTGCGACCCGGGCAATGCCAGTCCCCCCGTGGAAGCTGAAACCAACAGCGAGACAGGTGATGAGCCAGAAGCCAGGCCGAAAACGCAGAGAAGCCCGCCCCCAGCCCGATGGTCAGTACGCCAGCGCTGGGATCACGCCGAAGACATCACTCTTTACAGTTCACCGGTACTGGCAGACAACCTGTTGTATTCCAGGCTTTGGTCTCGCGCTTACGGCGCCGTGCTCACCAGTGCGACCCTGACTGCACTTGGTCGGTTCGATCGCCTGAACGCGCGGGCTGGATTGCCCCAGGGCAGCCGCTTCCTCGTGGTTCCCAGCTCTTTCCGTTACGGCGAAATGGCAACGGTGGAGGTGCCTGCGATGTCTGCCATGCCAACGGATGACGGCTTCGCCGATGAGCTTGTAAAACGACTACCGGACCTCTGGGCAGGCGAGAAGGCGACTCTGGTGTTGTTTACGTCCCGTCGTCAAATGCAGCAAGTGCGAGACGCGTTGGCCCCGGATTACCCGGACCTCATTATTACCCAGGACGATATGGCCAAGGGCGAAGTGCTGAGGCAGCATTGCAGCAGGGTGGATGAAGGCCGGCCGAGTGTCCTGTTCGGCGTTGCCAGTTTTGCAGAGGGTATCGACCTTCCAGGCAAGTACTTGCACCACGTCGTGATTACCCGTTTGCCATTTTCGGTGCCGGATGATCCCATTGAGGCGAGCCTGGCCGAGTGGGTGACGCAGCGGGGCGGCAATCCGTTTATGGAAATCACCGTTCCGGACGCGTCCATCAAACTCGTCCAGGCGGTTGGTCGGCTGCTGCGGACCGAGCAGGATACTGGAAGAGTGACGATCCTGGATCGCCGCATTATTGCCCGCCGGTATGGTCAGCTGTTGCTGGATGCATTGCCACCCTTCCGCCGGATCATCGAACACTGAATCCCACCAGAACCGTTCAGCCATAAAAAAAGAGCCAGCCCCTTTGGGGTTGGCTCTCATCAAGGGGTTCTTTCGAACCCGGGCGTCGAAACAACGCGGAACAAGAAATCTGAAGGCCTGAAGTTTCAGAATTCCTGGTGAGGTTTCCCTCACCGTTGAAAATATAATAGGGGATTAGAGGGCGTAGCCGGATCGTCCAAAGGGCGTAGCGGGTTTAAGTTGTTGGTGCAAAGTGGGAGGTGCATCACGTTTTTGGGCTCGAAATCAGCCTTGCAGCAACCCCAGTTCCCGGGCCCTGGCCAGAGCCTCGGTTCTGCGGCCAACGCCGAGCTTTCCATAAAGGTTGCGAATGTGGGCCTTCACCGTAGCCGGGGCAACGTCCATTTTTGCGGCAATTTCCTTGTTGGCGTGGCCCGCATGAATGAGCGCAAGCACTTCAAGTTCTCGCTGGCTGAGAGGTTCAGGCAGTGTTTCGGCGTTGAGTGTCGTACGACCGTGCTCACCAGAAATAGCACTGGCTTTTGTTTCAGAATGGCCCTCGCCAGACCGGCGCTGATCGAGAAGCATTTTCCTGACGCTGGCGTTCCAGCTTCCCGGTTCATCCAGTGCTGGCAAACCAAGGAGCAGGGCACGCAGATCGGGGCTTTCCTCCGCAAAGAGCCTCAGGAATCCGGCCTCGCCGGCGAGTTCTATCGCGCGGGTCAGCATTTGCTCCGATTCATCGGTCCGTTTCTGCTTCGCCAGGGCCTCGCCATAGACCAGCAGAATTTCCACCAGGTGTCGGTTGTGGGCGTTGCGTTCAGCCGGTTGCAAAAGAGCGCTGAGTATCTCCTGGGCCCGCTCGGGCTGATCCAGTGCCACCAGCACTCGCGCCTCGCTAATACGGCTTTGTTCAAGATGAAGCGGATTGGTGAACTCGGTATCGGCTCGGGAACCCAGGCAGGCCCGGGCTTTTTCCGGATGGCCTGAAGCCAGGTAGCAACGTGCCAGAAGGGCAGTGCTTGCGGGTGGCTCGAACACGATTTGCTCTCGCCGCTTGCGGGCGGTCTGGGATGCGTCTTCGAGCGCGTCAATCGCCTCCTGGAGCCTGCCCTCGCTGAAAGCCAGGTGACCACGCACGTACTGAATGATCACGTGCTGGCCCGGTTCGGTGCCCCGCTCAACATGTTCGAGCAACGGTTTCAGGTGCGTGGCTGCTAGCTGGGGGTGATTTCGTTCGCGATGAATCTCGCAGAGTGTACTGTTCTGCCAGCATGAGATGAGTCTTGGCTGGGTTGGGTCCGCATAGTGTTTGTCCACCCATTGCCTTATCTCGGTGCAGGTTTCCAAAGCCAGATCGATATCGCCGCGATTGTACTGAATCCACGCCAGCAGGCCGCCACTGGAAAGAACCGTACTGGGTTTATGTTCGACCTGTCCGTAGCGGACTGCCGATTGGAGCGCGTCTTCGGCTTCGGTGAGTTCACCCTTGCCGTAGTAATCCAGGCCCAGGCCGTAATAGGTCACCGACTTTAGCGGTATGCGAGTGTGATCAATCTCCCTGAGCACCTGTCTTGTGAGATCTGCGGCGCTCTTGTCGTCACTCCGGGTGCGAGCCAGATAGGAGCGCATCAGCGAGATCTCACTTTGCAGCCCGAGGGCCCCTTCGGCATCCGGATGGGAGTCCGCCACCTGCCGGTCCAGAAGATCCTCCAGGCCGGACAGCAGCGGCTCCAGACTATCCATTCGGTTGGCAAAGAACAGCCCCCAGATCCGGAGCATCTGGAGTTGCGGATTGTCGATGACAAGGTCCTGTGGCAGGGCATCAATCCAGTCCAGCACGGGGAGGTGATATCCGCCATGGATCAGGTTGTTGCCGTGCTCGGCGAGCACCCGGGCAAGCCGGGACCAGTCCTCCTGTCGGACGATCTGGGCAATGGCTTCCTGCACGTGGCCATGGGCCAATAACCAGTCCACCGTCCGGTGCCAGAGTCGCGCGGCCGAGTCAGGGTCTTGGTGACTTACCCTGAGTTGCAGTGCATCCCGAAACAGGTCGTGATAGCGGAACCACTCGTTCCGGGTATCCAGCGGGATCAGAAACAGATTCTGGCTGAGAAGTTTTTCAAGCAGCTCTTGGCTGTTATCGGACCCACGGATCGAATCACAGAGGGATGCACATAGCCGTGGACAGCAGGCCGTTTCAAGCAGAAAGTCCGAAAGCTCCCGGGGTTGCTGCTCAAGTACTTCGCTCAGCACATAATCGCTGATGTGGCGCTCATCCAGATTTATCTGGTTTCCACTCGTGCTGGCGTCCTTTCCGGACAATGCGGACAGCTGCATGGCGGCGACCCAGCCTTCGGTTTTGCGGTAAATCGCGTGGACATCCTCGTCGGCGATATCAAGGCCCATGGTGTCGTGAAAGAACTGACGGCATTCGTCTTCAGAAAAGGCCAACAGGCCAGGGTGTATGTCCTGGATCCACCGACGGACGCGCCAGCGGGCCAGGGGCAGTGGCGGTTCGGTTCTGGACGCCAGGGTTATCAGAACACCCGGCGGAAGATAATTAATGAAATAGGCGAACTGCCTGTGGATGGCCGGGTTGCCAATGAAGTGGAAATCGTCCAGCACCAGCGACCACGGGCTGTCATCATGAGCCAACGTGTTGATCAGGCCGGTAATGGCTTCGGTAAACGTGTCATCTGAATGGTGAGCCAGTTGTTTGCGCAAATCGGACGCGCCGGTCAGGCCGGCTTGCTCAAAAGCACCTATCAGGTACTGCCAGAATCGCCGGGGCTCATCATCGTGTTCGTCCAGAGAGAGCCAGGCGGTAGGGGAGGAAACCCTTGAACACCATTGCGCAACCAGAGTGGTCTTGCCAAACCCGGCCGGCGCAATCACCAGATTCAGTCTTTTCGGAGCCCGGGACTCAAGCAAGGCACTCAGCCGCTCACGTTTAACCGCGCGCGAGTCTGTCGTTGGCCGAAGAAACTTTGTGGTGAGCAGCATGGGTTCCCTGAGAACTGGAGTGTTGATGTGCCCAGACAGGGCATTACGGATTGTGTCCTTTGTATTGGCCAAGTCAAGGGTTGGAGGGGCTTTTCATAGCCTCAGGGTTTTATCAGGGGCTGCGCAAATGCGATTTTGGTCTAAACTGTGTAAAAGCAGTTGCCTATATTAAAAAAGAATGAAAATCTGTATTTTTATGCGTATTCTTCAACAAGGTCCTTCGATCTCCAGGGAGCAGCAGATTCAATGAAACTACAACAGTTGCGCTATATCTGGGAAGTTGCGCATCACGACCTGAATGTCTCAGCAACCGCCCAGAGTCTGTTCACGTCCCAGCCGGGTATCTCCAAACAGATCCGCCTGCTGGAGGACGAGCTGGGGCTTGAAGTATTTGCCCGCAGCGGCAAGCATCTCACCAGAATCACACCGGGCGGCGAGATCATTATTCGCGAAGCTGGCGAAATCCTGCGACGGGTTGAGGGCATCAAGAAGATTGCCCAGGAATTCAGTAACCAGCGAAAGGGTGATCTCAGCATCGCCACCACTCATACCCAGGCCCGTTATGCACTGCCCCCGATTATCAGTGGTTTTATAGAGGAGTACCCGGACGTCTCCCTGCATATGCATCAGGGGACGCCAATGCAGATCTCCGAAATGGCAGCCAGCGGGGCGGTCGATTTTGCCATTGCCACCGAGGGCATGGAGCTGTTTAACGACCTGATCATGATGCCATGCTACAAATGGAACAGAAGCGTCATCGTGCCGAAGGATCATCCACTGGCGAAACTGCCGGAACTGACACTTCCAGAGCTGGCAGAATACCCGCTCGTGACTTACGTGTTCGGCTTTACGGGGCGCTCGAAACTGGATGAGGCGTTCCAGTCCCAGGGACTGACACCGAAAGTGGTATTTACGGCAGCAGATGCAGACGTGATCAAGACCTACGTCAGGTTGGGGCTCGGTGTTGGAATTGTCGCGAGCATGGCATTCGATCCAAAAACGGACACCGACCTGGTTGCGCTCGACGCCCGCAAGCTTTTCCGTCCCAGCGTCACACGACTCGGGTTCCGAAAGGGGACTTTCCTGCGGGGCTATATGTATGACTTCATTCACCGTTTCGCGCCCCATCTCACCAAAGAAAAGGTGGACGAGGCGGTTTCCCATCAGGGCAGCCGGTCTGAAATCGAAGAACTGTTCAAAGATGTCGAGCTGCCCACTCACTAAAAGATGAATGGGCAAGAGGCGCCCGGGTTATTCCCGGGCGATCAGGTTGCCAGCATGGAGGCCGCATTCTTTCTGGGTGGCTTCTTCCCACCACCAGCGGCCTTCACGTTCATGTTGACCAGGCAGGACAGGACGGGTGCAGGGCTGGCAGCCGATGCTGACAAAGCCTTTCTCATGCAGTTTGTTGTACGGCGCCTCGGACATACGGATGTAATCCCACACCTCTTTTGATGTCCAGTTTGCAAGTGGGTTGAACTTTACCAGTGTCTTTTCATTGGTCGAGAAGGCGGTATCTTCCTGGATAACCGGGACGTCATTGCGAGTTCCGGGGCTCTGGTCTTTCCGCTGTCCAGTGATCCAGGCGTCCACGGTCGCCAGCTTGCGGCGAAGGGGGTTGACCTTGCGAATGCCGCAACACTCACTGTGCCCATCTTCATAGAAGCTGAACAGGCCCTTTTTGTTCACCAGATCCTGAACTTCGTGAGCATCCGGAAACAGAACTTCGATCTCGATGCCGTAATGCTTGCGAACCCGCTCTACAAAATCGTAGGTTTCCGGATGCAGACGGCCTGTATCCAGAGTGAAAACCTTCAGGTTGTCGGTCAGCTTGTGTGCCATTTCAATCAACACGACATCTTCTGCGCCACTGAAAGAGATGGCGATATTATCGTATTGTTGCAGCGCAGCTTTGAGAATCGAACGGGGGCTCTGGCCTTCGAGCTCTTCCCGCAGGGTTTGAATATCGGTCATGGCCCGGCATTGCCTTCTATGGATGTGCAAGGGTATCTAACTGACCGAAAAGGCTACCATTAAATGCCTCATACCCTGAAGGAATGACGATCTATATGGTTATTCCGCGCTTAAAAGTCAGGGGTTACACTTCTACGATGCAATCCCGCCCGGTTTTTCTTATCATACGCTCCGAATAGCGGCACAGACGGACAAACCGACGTTGCCCTTAACCAATTGAAGCAGGAGATCGTTGTGGAACTGGCATGCCTTGACCTTGAAGGAGTATTGATCCCGGAAATCTGGATCGCGTTCGCCGAAAAGACCGGCATTGAAGAGCTCAAGGCCACCACCCGCGATATTCCGGATTACGATGTGCTGATGAAGCAGCGCCTGAAGCTGCTGGACCAGCACGGTTACGGGTTGCCCCAGATCCAGGAAGTGATCGGCGAGCTGGACCCGCTCCCCGGCGCCCGGGAGTTCCTGGACTGGCTGCGCGAGCGTTTTCAGGTGGTGATTCTATCCGACACCTTCTACGAATTCGCCATGCCCCTGATGAAGAAACTGGGTTACCCGGCGTTGCTTTGTCACAAGCTGGAAGTGGCAGACGACGGCCAGATCACCAATTACCTGCTGCGCCAGCGCGATCCCAAACGCCAGTCCGTAAGGGCGTTTCAGCTTTTGAATTACCGGGTGATTGCGGCGGGTGATTCCTACAACGACACCACCATGCTGACTCAGGCCGAGGCTGGGATTCTGTTCCATGCTCCGCAGAACGTGATTGACGAGTTCCCGCAGTTCCCGGCAGTACACAATTTTGACGATCTGAAGCAGCAGTTCCTCAAGGCGAGTGCTATTCACAACACCTGAGCCGAGAGCTAAAAGCGGGGTCAGAAGAAACCCTTCTTCTGACCCCATGCTCACCTGACCTCAAAGTTCACTCAATCACCAACTCTTCCAGAAACCGCATCAAAGGCCCGACCTTCGCCAGAGTCTCCTGATACTCCGCCTCGGGATCTGAGTCCGCAACAATACCGCCACCACCCCAGCACCGAATGGTGCCCTGGCCGTCACATAGCATGGTTCGAATTGCAATGTTGCTGTCCAGCGTGCCATCCAGTCCGCGATAGAAAATCGAGCCGCAGTAGGGGCCGCGCCAGTGGGGCTCAAGTTCCCGGATGATTTCCATTGCCCGGATCTTGGGCGCACCCGTAATGGAACCACCCGGGAATGCGTCAAACAGGGCCTTCATCGGCGTGACACCCTCGGCAAGTTCCGCGCGAATGTGGCTGACGAGGTGATGAACGTTCCTGTAGGACTCAAGAGCAAAGAGTTTGTCGACTTTCACACTACCGGGTTTCGCGTTCAGGCCCAGATCATTGCGGAGAAGATCGACGATCATCAGGTTTTCGGCAAGGTCCTTTTCGGAGCCTTCCAGTTCAGAGGCATAGGCCAGATCGGTTTCCGGTGTTCTGCCTCTCGGCCTGGTGCCCTTAATTGGGCTGGTGGTAACGGTGCGACCGTGTATCTCGAGAAAGCGTTCGGGGGAGACCGAGATGATCGATGCTTCGCCTGTTCGGATAAAACCGCTGTAGGGAGTGGGGTTAGCGTCCGAAAGCGCCTGGAATGCTCGCCAGGGATCCCCTACGAAACGGCCTGAGAATTCCTGGGACAGATTCGCCTGATAACAATCACCGGCTTCGATGTATTGGCGGACCCTTTCGACGCTCGTCCTGAAAGCAACCGGTGTTTGCCTGGGCTGAAAGCCGCAAACCATAGACCATCCAGTGGTGGCGGCGGGTTCGTCCGTGGCCAGCCACTGGTCCAGTAATTCACGTGTCCCATCAGGACAATCCGGATGAATCCAAAGCCAATACTGATCTGTTTTGCGATTATGACTGGCAGTCCAAAGATAGAATCCTGCAGACATCAGGGGGACATCCAGAGATGGGCAGAGCTCTCTGAGACGGTTTTCCCTGACATACCCGAGCTCATAGCCCAGGAAGCCAATCCACCCTCCGGACAGGCATTCCGGATTGGGTTCCTGTTCGATCTGGAACTGGTGGACGAGGCTTTCCATGTTCTGGGTAAGCTGATCGGAGCAGAAATTCTCAGGCACAGGGTGTTGGAGTATTTCGGTGGCAAGAGCTCTGGCAGAAAATCCGCTGAAAGCTCCCCGGGCCGGGCCGTTTCCGACGCTTCCGATATAGGCGAAATCCGCTTCCCGGCAGGCATGGCTTAGCAGGCGATGGTAGCCCTCATCGGTGAGTTCACGCATGTTTGCCGGGTTCAAGTCGCCTCCGGGATATTCAAGAAATGATAAGCAGCACACAAAACGGGCGTTGTAGGCTGCGTGCGGCCCTTGATCTAATAAAAATTCAAAGAGGGGCAGTCAATTACGTTTGGGCATTTTACTGTAGTTGCGTCTGACCTTCCTTAATAAAAACGACCGAATATAAGGACAAGAACGATTATGGGGCCTGTAAAAAGAATTCTGCTTTCCGCTCTCTTTATCCTGCTTTTCGCTACTCCCGCTGTCCAGGCTCAAAGTGAGACCAGCGAAATCATACCGAACCGCAATGCGTTATCGGATGGGAAGCTGAGCGAGGATGAAATCAAGAAATATGCCGCATTGGCGGCCAAGCACATTCAGGAACTAACGGCCGTGGCACGCGAAGAGGTCGGTAATGAGCTCGAGCAGAGTGGCGTAGTCATTCCGGCAGCGTGGATGATGATGAACGACGGAGAAGTAAAGCGGGTTCGGCTCGGCGAAAGCGGCGAGCAAGCTGCGGCAACGATGAAGGTGCTTATGTTCAGGGCCGCATTAAAGTCGCTCGCTCGTCATGGGAAAATCCTGGCCACCGCAATCGTTTATGCGGGGACCGTAGAGGGTGAAAAGGACACTCGGGTATTGGCGATTGAGCATGAGCATCGTTTAGGGCTCTCGGGTCTGCAGGTTGTCCCGTATCAGTTTGATCAGGGCGCCTTGAGCCTTGGCAAACCCAGCACCGAGAAAAAGCCTTACGAACTGTTCTACGAAGGTCGGGAAAAAGAAGGGCAAGGTGAACAGGGGTAGAAAAACGTGACCTGAATCCGCTTTGTAACGGTTTGTTTCAGTGTGGGTGAGAATTGTGAGTGCAATCACGGATTCGGAGTGTAAAACAATCTTAAATGGATTTGTGGGATCACAGATCCTGCTTCTAAAAATACAAAACTCACACAAGAACAACGATGAGTTTATAAGGAGATAAGAATGAAAGGCCTGAAAAAAATTGCACTTGCTACAGCGGTAGCCGCCGCCCCGTTCGCCGCCCAGGCAGAACTGACGGCCATGAATGATTCTGCGATGGGTAACGTAACCGGCCAGGCCGGTGTGACCATCGAACTGGAAACCCAGGTCAGCATTGGTCAGTTCAAGTACACCGACACGAACGGTGGTGCTGCTGGTGAAATCGGTGGCGGTTCATTCACCGTTAATGACATCGAACTTGGTGGTGCTGGTCTCATCACAGGTGCCAACCCGATCTTCGATACTAACAGTGACGGTACTCCTGACACTGCGGCTAGCCAGCTCCTAGACGATCTGTCTATCGACATCGACCTGGCGGACGACGGCGACGCTGTGATTTCCGTTCACACGATCAGTGGCCTGCCAATTGACTGGGGCTTCACGGCCTCCTCAATGAACCTGGAAGGTACCGACAGCACCACGCTGATCTCTGGCCTCAGTGCCTGGGGTATGCTGGCCAAGCTGGATATCCGGGTTGACACTGAAGATGCGTCCACCAGCCTCGGTGGCACTGGCGACGGTTCTCTGAACATCGACACTGCTTTCACCGTAAATAACATGGAATTCGACGTTCCCTTCCTGGCGGTTGGCGTGCGCGGTATGTCCATCACCGGCGCCGGAGCGAACTTCGACTACAACGGTGATGGTGTTGTTGATAGCGCCGATACTGACCTTGATGGCAGTGGCACCGTCGGAGACACCAAGGCGGAACGCATCAATGTCGGCTTCGCCAAGGTGAACCTCGATGTTTACAAGGGCAATGGCCTCGGCCAGTCGACTGCAACCGACGTGCTGCGGGTCGATGTCAACGATGTCGTAATGGACGTAAATGTTGGCGGTGTTCTCATCGGCGGAACCAGCATTGGTACTGTCGCTCTGGACAACCTGCATATTCAGAACACCCGCCTGGCTGTCTATGGTCACTAATCTGACCTG
This sequence comes from Marinobacter sp. DSM 26671, assembly GCF_900112835.1. Lineage (NCBI taxonomy): Bacteria > Pseudomonadati > Pseudomonadota > Gammaproteobacteria > Pseudomonadales > Marinobacteraceae > Marinobacter > Marinobacter sp. DSM 26671. The sequence continues at coordinate 57,749 of NZ_FONF01000011.1, forward strand.
ACACCAGAGTTGGTGAAACGCCCCGCCTTGCGGGGCGTTTTTATTTGGTCAGATGAAAAACAGAGACAATAAAAAACGGCAGCCAATCCTGGCTGCCGTTTTCGCAACTGATTTAAAAGTCAGCGCTACTGATCCGGCACCGCAATAGAAAGATCAAACCCACCACCGGGCCTCGGTGTCAAAGTAATCGGTCCTTCATTAATGGCCTGCGGAACCTGTATCTGATCAATCCCCGGCGGATTGCCGATGCTGAAATTCAGGTTCTGCCCGTCAAACCCTATCCCCAGTTGATCATTAAGAAAGGTTTGCGTAAAAGGCTCTTCTGGAATCTGTGCCTGCTGCCCAAAGATGATTGGTGGAATCGTTGGGGTAAACTCTGCTGGCGGCTGCGCCCGGGCGATTTCTTCCTGGGGCAGCAGCAGGGCGCGACGGAGGAATTCATCTTCTGCGTTTTCCAGAGCATCGGTCTTGCCCTCATCAACGTATCGTTGCAACGCTTCCCGGTAAGCTTCCTCTTCGGCTTCGGTCAGTACCGGTTCGCCGGGCGATATGGTGAGGGAGCGCAGGATACGTTGGCGGTCGGCTTCTGATTTCTTCCGTTCTTTGGGGACAACGATTACGGCGGAATCTTTCACATAGGTTTCCACCATCTCGTCCGAGGTCATGGTCTGAACGCCACCGAAGGCAGGTAAGGCAACAACCAGGCCGCTGATGGCGGTGGTGAGCAGATGTCGGCGTTTCATAATCTGGCCTCTTTTGTTAAAAAAATACGCTCCCTTGCACGAGTATTCGGTTTGTCAGACAGGAATTCAAGCCAGATGATCCGGGATTGTGATCAGAATCTTTGATTTTCGGTACTGTTACTAATCAACGCAAAATCGTGGTCGAATACCATGAACTTTTTGGGCATCGCAGGGCCTCAGTTCTACTATGAAAAATCCGTTCAGAAATCGCTTTCGTCGCTGGATTAACCGACGGATTCCGCGGTCCGATGTCCAGAGCTTCAGTCAGAAGAACATATTCATCCTGCCTACTGGTGCGGGACTCGTGTTCGGGCTGTTGCTCGTCATCATGCTTCTCACCGGCATCAATTATCAGAACAGCCTGATTTATCTGAGTACCTTTCTGCTTGGGGCGGTCTTTGTTGGCGCGATGCATCAGACCCATCGAAATCTGTCCGGCATGGAACTCACGCTGGTTCAGCCAGGAGAGGGCTTTGCCGGTGATGATATTCCGTTTCGATTCCGCCTGAAGGCAGGGCGGGATGACGCCATTGCCATCCTGCTGTCCTGCGAAGAGTCCGGCCTGGCCCCGGTTCACGTTCACTCGGGTCGTTCCCAGGATGTCACGCTTCCGGTTCATTCCGCTCATCGGGGGTATTTGCGGCCCGATCGGGTACGGATTGAAACGCGTTTTCCGTTTGGCCTCCTCAAGGCCTGGTCGTGGGTTCGGCCGGTATCCGCCGGTTTGGTATTTCCAAGGCCGGTTCCAGCACCTGAGGCGTTCAGCACGGTAGAGGATGGTGAAGAGTCAGCAGAAGCACGATCCGTTGAAGGCAATGATCATGCGGATATCCGACCCTGGCGGGAAGGTGATCTCAGCCAGCGGGTACTTTGGAAACGGTTCGCACGAACCGGGCAAATGGTGGTCGCAGACTGGGAGGGTGAGCAGGGCAGTCCCTACTGGCTGGATTTCAACGCCTACCCCGGCGCAGACCATGAGTTGCGGTTGAGTTACCTGGCGTTTCTGGTTAACGAACGGGGTAAAAGCGGTGTGCGCTTCGGGTTGAATCTTCCCGGGCAGATCATCGAGCCTGATTCGGGGCCAGCGCACGCAATGCGGTGCCTGCGAGCATTGGCGACCTGGGGTGAGGAACGGCCCCGGGAGGCCATGGCCGAGCCCCATGGAACGCGCAGGCAGCCGATAGGAAACTCACCGCTGTATGCAGGGGAGGGGCAGGCTTGAGTTTCCTGGACCGTCTTAGAGGCACCCAATCGGAAGAAGCGACAGCGACCAATCTGCCATCAAGGGCCCTGCTCTGGCTTATTGCCAGTTTTGCGTTGCTGTTGTCGCCCCAGTGGGACCGTTTACCGCTTTGGCTGATTGCAGCATGTGCGGTATTGGCGGCCTGGCGCTGGTTGGCGCAATACGGGAAGGTAAGGCTCCCTGGCCGCCTGTTGCGCACGGGCATTATGCTGGTGCTTATCGGCGTCTATGTTGCAACAGTACAGGGGCGGTTCACGGTAGATACCGCAGCTTCGTTCTTCGTGCTGGCGGTGGGTCTCAAGTGGCTGGAGACCCGATCGGTCAGGGACTTCTACGTTCTTTTCTTCATTCTTGTCTATCTGGCCTCGGTAAATTTTCTGTTCCACCAGGAGATTCTGTGGGCACTGGTGAACTTCACCGGCATAGCGCTGCTGTTGGTTGGGTTGCAGGTACTGAACGCCCCGGAACTGCCCGGTGGCATGACTTCAGGCTGGCGCAGGCTGGGTGGAATGTTCCTCAAGACGCTGCCGATTGTCGTTCTGTTATTCGTGTTTTTCCCCCGGATGTCGCCGCTGTGGAGTGTGCCGCTGGTTTCCGGTGAGGCTCGCACCGGAATCAGCGATACCATGAGGCCAGGCGATATTTCCAACCTTGCCCAGAGCAGTGAGAGGGCGTTCCGGGTAACCTTTGGCGGCGAGATGCCCGCCTACAGGGACAGGTACTGGCGAGGGCTTATTCTCGACTATCTGGATGGAGAAACCTGGCGCCAGGGTCAACAAGAACCGTTTCGGGCGCTTGGCCGCGTAGCGGTTGATGGTGGCATAGGAGAGCTTGAGCCAAACCAGTATGACGTGTTGCTGGAACCGACGGATCAGCGCTGGGCATTTGCCCTGGAAGGTTCCCGTGCGGTATCGGATAACGTGTTCGAAGACACCGCGGATCTTTTCCGTTTCCGGCGACCGGCTGACAGCCCGGTACGTTACAGGCTAGCACTGGAGAGCGAAGCCCCTGTTCCCGAAAAACAAAGCGCTGCGGAACTGCGCCGCTATCTTCAGTTGCCGCAGGAAGGCAATCCCAGAGCGCGAGAATTTGCGCGGGAACTTCGTCGTACGATGGGCGACGAGCAGGTCGTTCGTACCCTGTTGCAGCGTTTTCGAGAACAGGAATACTTTTACACGCTCAGACCTCCTGCCATGCCTGAAGACGGCATTGATTCCCTGCTTTTCGACGAGAAGCGAGGGTTTTGCGCCCACTATGCGGGCGCAACCACCTTCGTGCTGCGCGCTGCCGGTATTCCCTCGCGCGTTGTCGTCGGCTACCAGGGGGGCGAAAACGGGGCGGGAGGCGATTACCTGATTGTGCGTCAGTACGATGCCCATGCCTGGGTTGAGGCCTACGTCGACGGCCGCGGATGGGTGAGAATTGATCCGACGGCCGCCATTGCACCGGATAGGATTGAGTCAGGCCTGAGAGATGCGGTGGCAGAGGAGGGATCCTTCCTTGAAAACAACTGGGCCTCGCCCCAGCGTTATGCGGACGTTGCCCTGGTGCAATGGGCGAGTCTTCAGATGGATCGCATCAACTACCAGTGGCAGCGCTGGGTCGTCGGCTATCAGGGCCAGAGCCAGATGGATCTGATGTCCAGGTTGCCCGGTGGTTTCGGCATGCGCGAATTGGGATACATGACGGCGGGTATCGTTGGTGCCGGCTTGCTAATTGCTGGACTCATTTCCGCGTTGCAAATGCGCCGTGGAGAAAGGCGGGACGCGTTCCGGAGGGTGGTGGATACGTGGCACCGTCTGTGCGCGACTGCAGGCGTGCCTGTCCGTCATGGTGAAACGCCGTCGGTTCTTGCATCAAGGCTGGCAAAAGCTGAACCGGCTGCAGGGGATTCTGCCAGGCTTTTTGCCCGGATGGTGAACAGCCATTACTATAGCGCTGGTAAAGACGACGAGGGCGTTGAGCAGTTGAAGCGAATGCGCCGCTTGCTTGCGACCATGAAGCGCCAACTGCGCAGATCCGGAACCCGCACAGGAAAATCCAGTGACTGATATTGCCCAAGACATGCCCTGGCTGCACCGTGCCTGGCAAACGGTTCAGAGCCGGGTCGCAGAAGACCGACTACCACACGCTCTTATACTCGTTGGTGAGCGTGGTGTGGGTAAGCGGGCCTGGGCAGAGGCTGTCGGCGGGCTGCTGCTGTGCGATCAGCCATTGGGCCGGGAAGCGGGCCAGGCAATTGCCTGTGGCCGCTGTAAACAATGTGAACTTCTGGCCGCCGCCAGCCACCCGGATATCCGGATTTATGCGCCGGAAAAGTCCCGTATGGTCAAGGTGGATCAGGTCAGGGCTCTTTCGTCGTTCGCGGTGGCGTCTCCGCAGGTTGCCCACCATAAGGTGGCGATTATTGACCGGGCGGATCAGTTGAACATCAATGCGGCGAACGCATTGCTCAAGACCCTTGAAGAGCCGCTGCCCGACGTGACCTTGATTCTGTTGCAGGAGAGCGGTCGTCCGGTGTTGCCTACCATCCGGTCCCGATGCCAGACATTGACGGTTCCGGTGCCCGGCAACAGCGAAGCCAACCACTGGCTCGCCAGTAGTGTAAAGAATCTTCCCGAAGATGCACAACCGTCTGCAGATGTTCTGGCCAAAGCTTTGATGCTGGCGGGTAATGCACCCAGATTGGCACTGGACTATGCAACAGGAGATTTCACCGGTTTGCGGGACACGGCCCTAGACCGCTTCAAGGATTTCATGAAGTCCAGGATTCCGGTCGGTGAGGCCGCCAGGGCGTTCAAGTCCATGGGCCTGGAAGATACGCTTTGGTTGTTCGAAACCTGGGCGGCTGATCTGGCACGCTTGATAGTGGGGGGCAGTGCTCGGGACGCCGATGCCGCCGATATGCTCGGATTTCTGGCCAAAACGACGCCCGGCTGGCGGGCCCATGAGTTGCTCGATATGGTAAAGGAATCACGCGCAGCGGGTGTCTACAACGCCAGCCCCGAGCTGGAAGCCAGTCGTCTTCTGATCGCCTGGCAAAAGCTCATGCCGGTGAAACGACCGGCGGCCTAGCGGATATCCCGGCAGAATTGCGTCTTTGGGGGCAACAACTGCTATGATTCCGGAATGAAAGGGATTTTCGGATCCCGATAACCGTTCAAAACGATCTAAGAGAAAGGTGTCAGTTATGGGGCCAGGTTTTGGTGCGCGCAGTGGCATACTCACCCTGACAATCAAGGATAAAGCAGTGCTCTACGCGGCATACATGCCGTATATCCGCCAGGGTGGTCTGTTCATCCCGACCCAGAAACAGTATCAGCTGGGCGACGAAGTCTTTCTGCTTCTCAACCTCATGGACGAGCCTGAAAAAATTCCGGTCGCCGGCAAGGTAATCTGGATAACGCCCAAAGGTGCCCAGGGCAACCGCGCGGCGGGTATCGGTGTCCAGTTCAACGGCGATGATGAAGCCGCCCGAACCAAGATTGAGTCCTACCTGGCAGGCTCGCTGAGCTCCGATCGCCCCACCCATACAATGTGAAGGCGGAGCCTGGATGAGCGACATGTCGTTTCCCACGAACACCCCCGGAAACCAGGTGAAGGACGGGAGCATTGAAAACCCCGCCCGGTCGTTCCGCGAGTCCGATTGGAAACTCCGGCACATCACCCTGGCCGGTCTTAGCTGGCCTGCCGCTACTGATGCCCACGATACTACACCGATCATAATGCTGCATGGCTGGCTCGATAACAGCCTCACCTTTGTGAAGCTCGCACCGGAGCTGGCGCGATTCGGGCCCGTCTACGCGCTGGACTTCGCCGGGCATGGCCATTCCGGGCACCGCCCAGAGGGGCAGAGTTACCTCTTGATGGACTATGTGGCGGATCTTGCCGAGCTGGTTGAACGTTATTTCCAGGAAACACCGGATGGCAGGATCAACCTGGTCGGGCACTCGCTTGGGGGGATTGTCGGAGCGCTCTACGCGGCTGCCTTTCCGGAGCGAATTCGAAACCTGGTGATGATCGACAGCCTTGGCGCACTGAGCCGTCCGGTTAAGGAAACCATTCCCCAGCTCCGAAAAGCTGTGAAAAAACGCATTGCCGGCTCTGGCCGCCAGGTTGTCTATCCGGATATCGCCACGGCCGCCAAAGCACGGGAGGGCGGGCTGAGCCCGCTCAGCCCCGAGGCCGCGCTGACGCTCATTCCGCGCAATATGAAACCCGAGGGAGAGGGCTACGTCTGGCAGACCGACCCAAGGTTACGGCACCCGTCTCCATTGATGATGACCGAAGAGCAGGTGCTGGCTTCGCTGTCTGCTATTGAAACCCGTGTGCTTTTTGTCAGAGCCGATGCAGGACTTCTTTCGTACAGAAAGGATCTGGATAAACGCGCTGACGCTATCGCCAACCTCCAGATCGTTAACGTGCCGGGAGGTCACCATTGCCATCTGGATGGCGAGACCGGGCCGGCTGCAACAGCCATCAGACAATTCCTGGAAAATGAGTAATCGCTTGCTGAAATTACTGTTCACACGTTTCTTGGTTCCGATCCTCGGATTATTGGCTCTGTCTTCCGGTGTGCAGTCTGCTCCGGAGGATATGCCCGAGGCCTATCAACAGTCGACGCTTGAAGATACGGTCTCGATTCAGTCGTCGGGACACCTGGTATTGTTCAGCCCCGTGCGGGAAGTCAATAACGAGATTCGCTCCGAAACCCTGGCCCGCTTGCCCGTGACTGGGGAAGGGCGCCTGTACCGGATTGCCCGAGACTCAAGTCGCGAGGAAGCGCGGGACCACTACCTCGCTCTATTGCGCGAGAGAAACGCCCAGATTCTGTTCGAGTGCTCCAGTATCCGTTGTGGAAGAAGCAACGTATGGGCGAACCAGATCTTTAATCAGGCGGTTCTCTATGGCCGTGATGCAACCCAGGATTATCTGGTGGCGGGCACCGTTGCCGAGGACGGCGCCCGTTGGCTGACCCTCATTTACACGGTGACTCGCGGCAACCTTCGGGAGTATGTGTGGGTGGAGCACCTGCGGGTCGAATCCGGCGCGACCATTCCCGGCTTTGGCACCATGGCCAACCGCGTTGAAGGGCCGATTATTGTTCCCTGGCAAGGCGGTGTAACCTACCGGTTCGACTGGCAGGCAACGGATCGTAGGCGGGTGAATGATCTGGCCCGTGAAGATGGTACGGTGGTTGCACTGGTGGGCTATTCTGTATTGGAGACTGATGAGTCCTTCAGTGATGCGATGGAGCGTGCCCGCCTGGCTACCGAATCGTTGTCGGAGGTCCTGTCCAAAACGGGTGTCTCCCGGGCTCAACAGGAGATAATCGTTGTGGGGCCGGCAGGTGTCTTCAGTGATCCAGACAGGCAGGGCGACCGGGTAGAAGTGGTGGTGATCTCGAGGTAATGATTATGGGCACATCAAAGGATGACGATCAGGATCCAAAGGACAAGCCCTCAGAGAAAGATCCGCAGGACAACGTCTCGAAGGTCCTGAGCAGCTCTGATGTCTCCGCTACCCGTGCTCCGGCAAACCCGGAAAAAGGCAAAGACCGGAACAAACCGCGCAAGACTGTGGCTCTGACGCTGGGAAGTGGTGGTGCCAGAGGGTATGCCCACATCGGCGCCATCGAAGTTCTGGTGGAGCGTGGCTACGACATCGTTGCTATCTCCGGCTGTTCCATGGGGGCCCTGATCGGCGGTATGTTCGGAGCCGGCAAGATGCAGGACTACAAGGACTGGGTTACCGGTCTGGGCCAGTTCGATGTCCTCAAGCTCCTGGATGTAACGTTCAATTCCGTGGGCGCTATTCGAGGCGAGAAGATTTTTTCGGTTGTAAGGGAAATGCTGGGAGATACCCGGATCGAAAACCTGCCCATTGCCTTTACGGCCGTGGCGACAGATCTGCTCGCCCACAAGGAAATCTGGTTTCAGGAAGGGCCTCTGGATCAGGCTATCCGCGCTTCGGTGGCGATTCCAAGTGTTGTCACACCTCTCGTTCTCAATGGCAGAGTCCTCGTGGACGGTGCCTTGCTCAATCCTTTGCCAATCATCCCGACCATTTCCTCCCACGCTGACATCATCGTTGCGGTCAATCTCAGTGGCGAGGATGACCGCCGTCGACGGATTCCGGACGCTGCGTTTACTCCGGGCGAGGCTGAAAACACGGATATGGACGAGTGGGTGGATACCATCCGTGAGAAGGCCTCGCGCTGGTTTGACTGGGATGCCCTGAAATCCCTGACTGCCCGGAAGCCGGACAACGGTGACAGCCCGGAAGAAAAGATCAGCCGGGCAGTGCACAAGAAAGAGCATCAAAAGCAGACGGAGAAGAAGCCGGCTTACAAGAAGAGCCAGGAAGAGCACGAAACCATCGACTGGGACAAGCTCGGGATCGGCAAATTCGATGTGATGAACCTCACCATCGAGACCATGCAGAGTGCGCTTGTGCAGTACAAGATCGCGGGCTACCCGCCGGATTTGCTGGTGAATATCCCGAAGAATGCCTGTCGGAGCTACGATTATCACAAGGCCCCGGAATTGATTCAGCTGGGCCGTGAGCGGATGGCTGCTGCGCTGGATCGCTTTGAAGAAAGCCGGAACAGCTCCGGGCCTCTGGCTATCTGAACAATTTGTTGGCGGGGGCGGGCTGCAGTCGAGCGGGTAAACAGCGTATAATCCCGCGCTAACACGCTCTTGCACAGGATGTACGTTAGTGACCAGCCCTATTGACGACCTTCACAGCGTTCGGGATTACCTCCGCTACGCCTCCTCTCGGTTTGCTGCTTCGCCGCTGTTTTTCGGGCATGGCACGGACAATGTCTGGGATGAAGCTGTTCAGCTGGTTATGCGTAGCCTGCACCTTCCCCTTGAAAACAACACTCTGTTCCTGGATGCCCGTCTAACGCGGGAAGAGCGGGAGCTGGTACTGGAAAGAATCGCCCGGCGCGTGGATGAGCGCGTACCTCTGGCGTATCTGCTCGGTGAAGCCTGGTTTATGGGCATGCCCTTTCATGTTGACGAACGGGTGTTGGTACCGCGCTCCCCCATTGGTGAATTGATCGAGAATGGCTTTCAGCCGTGGCTCGGAGACAAGCCGGTGGAACGCATCCTTGATCTTTGCACCGGGAGCGGGTGTATTGGCATTGGTGCGGCATCTGTTTTCGGCGAGGCGGAAGTCGATCTGTCGGACATTTCTCCGGATGCACTTGAAGTGGCTGAATCCAATATCGACCTGCACGGAGTCCGCGAGCGGGTCCGTACCGTACAATCCGATGTCTTTGACAATATTGAAGGTCGCTACGACGTGATCGTTAGCAACCCGCCCTATGTGGATGCAGACGATCTCTCCAGCATGCCGGATGAGTACCGCCACGAACCTGAGCTGGGCCTTGCCGCCGGTAAAGACGGGCTCGACATCGCTCACAGAATCATTGCCAAAGCGGCCGAACATCTTACTCCTCGTGGACTACTGGTCGTGGAAGTCGGTAACAGCTGGGTTGCAATGGATGAGGCGTATCCGGATCTGCCACTGACCTGGCTGGAGTTCGAGAATGGGGGCGATGGCGTCTTTCTGATCACCGAGACGGACCTGCGTCAGTGGCAGGCTTCCAGTTAAACTGAATTCTCATAAAAGCTGAACAAGATACTGAATTATGTCGGGAAACTCTTTCGGAAAACTGTTTACGGTTACCTCATTCGGCGAGAGCCACGGGCCTGCGCTGGGGTGCATCATTGATGGCTGCCCTCCGGGACTTGAGCTTTCGGAAGCGGACATGCAGCGGGACCTGGATCGCCGAAAGCCAGGAACATCCCGGCACACAACCCAGCGTCGTGAAGCCGACGAGGTGAGAATTCTGTCAGGCGTTTTCGAGGGTAAGACCACCGGAACGCCGATTGGCCTGCTGATTGAAAACACCGATCAGCGGTCCAAGGATTACTCAAAGATCTCCGAGCAGTTTCGGCCGGCTCACGCTGATTACACCTACATGCACAAGTATGGTGTTCGCGACTATCGCGGCGGTGGTCGTTCGTCTGCCCGTGAGACCGCTATGCGGGTTGCTGCGGGTGCTGTTGCGAGAAAATTCCTTGAGCAGCGCCTGGGTATCCGGATTCGCGGCTATCTGTCGCAGCTGGGGCCCATCAAGGCCGAGAAACTGGATTGGGATCAGGTTCACCAGAACCCGTTCTTCTGCCCGGATGCGGACAAGGTTCCCGAGATGGAAGCTTATATGGATGCCCTGCGCAAGGAGGGGGATTCCATCGGTGCCCGGATCAACGTGGTTGCCGACGGTGTGCCACCGGGTCTCGGCGAGCCGATCTTTGACCGCCTGGATGCGGACCTTGCCCATGCACTGATGAGCATCAATGCGGTGAAGGGCGTCGAGATTGGCGCCGGTTTCGACTGCATTGACCAGAAGGGTACCGAGCATCGTGACGAGATGACGCCGGAAGGGTTCCTTTCTAATAATGCCGGTGGTGTGCTTGGAGGTATTTCCTCAGGGCAACCGATCGTGGCCAGTATCGCATTGAAGCCCACGTCGAGTTTGCGTTTGTCGGGCCGGAGCATTGATGTGAACGGCGATCCCTGTGAGGTGATTACCACCGGCCGTCACGATCCATGTGTCGGCATCCGGGCGACACCTATTGCTGAGGCGATGATGGCCATTGTGTTGATGGACCATTACCTGCGGCATCGTGGGCAGAATGCGGATGTTTCTGTTTCTACGCCGGTGATTGGGCAGCTCTGATTTTGTTTGTCAGGCTTGGTGAAGCTGCTTTGGCGGCACTCACTGCCCAAAAAACGCCCGTGAATACTTCCCTGTAGGGCTTGGTCGCGCCATCCTTGGCGCTCCACATTTTTGGGCAGTGAGTGCCGCCAAAACAGCCGGACTTGCGGGGTATTTCTATCTACTGGCGCCTCTCTAACCTCTATTTCTGGTTCTTCGCCCTCCTTGGCGGGCTCTTGCCGTATTGGTCCCTCTACCTTGCGGGCCAGGGCTTTTCCTACCTCCAGATCGCCACCCTCATGGCGACGATCCAGCTCACCAAAATCATTGCGCCCAGCGTCTGGGGTTGGCTCGGCGACAAGACCGGCCAACGGGTTCGTCTGGTCCGGTTCGGCGCCATCATCGGCTCGCTGTTCTTCGCCGGTGTGTTCATGGAACCGGGGTTCTATGGCCTGCTGCTGGTCATGCTGGCGTTCACGTTTTTCTGGAATGCGATCTTGCCGCTGTATGAGGTGATCACGCTTCGAACCCTGGGCGAGCAGAAAGAGAAATACGGGCGGGTTCGGCTCTGGGGCTCGGTGGGGTTCATCGGAGCGGTTGCGCTGGTTGGCGGTTTGCTGGAACTGGTGCCGATTCAGAATCTCCCGTGGTTGTTGCTTCCGGTGTTTGCGGGCATTGCCGTATCCGCATTTTTGGTGCCTGCGGAGCGAGGTGAGCGAAAGCCGCCGGCTCCGAAAGGCAGTTTAAAGGCCATCGTCACGCACCCGGCAGTGGTGACGTTTTTTCTGATGAATTTCCTGCTGCAGGTTTCGCACGGAGCTTATTACACGTTCTTCAGTATCCATCTGGAGCAGCACGGCTACGGCAAGCTGTCGATTGGTTTGCTTTGGTCGCTGGGTGTGTTTGCGGAGATCGCACTGTTTCTGGTGATGCACCGGTTAACGCGCAATTTCACGGTTCGTCAGATTGCGATCGGCGCGCTTACGCTCACCATGATTCGATGGGTACTGATCGCAGAGCTGACGGATGTTGTCCTCGTCCTGCTGTTCGCCCAGCTGCTTCATGCAGCATCTTACGGTGCGCTGCACGCTATCTCTGTCCAATACATCCAGGGCTTTTTTGGCAAGTACCATCACGGGCAAGGGCAGGCCCTCTACAGCGGCCTCACGTTCGGTGCTGGCGGTGCGCTTGGGGCCTGGTTGTCGGGCTTCCTGGTGGATGGGTTCAGTACCTCGGCGGCTTTCTGGGGTGGTGCGGCCGCCATGGCCCTCGCAATCGTGATCACCTGGCGAGGCCTTCGGCCGCCGCCAGCCCATGGCGAGGGGTAAAACTCAGGCGCTTTCTTCTTCCTGCACGATGGTGAGTAACGCTTTGGCCGCGTTGCTGAGCTGCCGCCCGGATAACCCGATCCCCCCGAGGACACGAGAAACCGGCTTGCCCACGTCCAGTACCGTAAGGCTGTCGTCAATCATGCGCAGGGGCAGCACACTCCAGCCCAGGCCCACACTGGTCATCATCTTGATGGTTTCCAGGTAGTTGGTTGGCATTTGCGGATTCAGGTGCAGATTCGCCTCCAGAAACAACCGGCTCACAACCCGATAGGTTGCGGTGCTGGTGTCGGGCAATAGTGCCGGGTGGTCTGCTAAGTCTGTAAGCCTCGGATTTTCGAGTGACGCCAGGGGGTGCTCAGCGCCCGCCACAAACACCATCTGGTCCGGCCATTGAGCAAACACATGAAAGCTCGGTTCCATGCTGTCACTCAGCGTCACGAATGCCAGCTCCGCATTACGTTTACGCATCTGCTCGTAGGCGGCATCGGATTCCATGAACTGTAGGTTGATGGACACCTGAGGGTATTCCCGTTTGAACCGTCGCAGCCAATTCGGCAAATGATGCAGACCGATGTGATGGCTGGCGATGATTTGCAGCTCGCCCTCGACTTGCCCAGAGTCCGGCGACAACGCCACCCGGGCGTTGTGAATTTCATCGAGGATCCGACGTGCATGGGGAAGCAAACGACTGCCGGCATTGGTCAGACGAATCTGGCGGTGGCTCCGATCGATCAGGCTGGTGCCAAGCTGGTTTTCCAAGGCGGCCAGGCGTTTCGAGATGGCCGGCTGTGTCAGGTGCAGGATTTCCGCGGCTTCTGAGAAGGAGCCCTGATCGACAATGGTCAGAAAAGCTTTTAATGCGTTTGAATCCATGCATTCGTTCCTGATTTTCAATTTGGCCGAAGGTCCCGAGTTGGAACAGCGTTTTCAAAACACGCCGACAAGCACGTCCATGTGGGCTCGAATCGGGCCATCCCTGGCCCTCTACGGTTTTGAAAACGCTGCTCCAACCCGCTCCCCAGAGTGTGGCCAATATCCGCAGCGCATGGGGAGTATGGAGGGATGAGCCTCCCAAAACCGTGGAGCGCCAGGGATGGCGCGACCGAGCCCTACATGGATGTATTTACGGGCGTGTTTTGGGAGGCTTATCCCTTCATGCGACCTTCTCAGAATCTTAAAGTATTACCATAAGGCATGCGATAGATAAAAAACATGAATTGAGGTTATCCGGTCGCAGGCGGTAAGATACCGTTATCAAACGTCAGAACCAAAAACCCCCAGAGAGTGAGAGAGAACCATGGCGGGCAAAACCTTATACGACAAATTGTGGGACGATCATCTCGTCAAACAGCGCGATGACGGCTCCGCGTTGATTTATATCGATCGTCAGTTACTGCACGAAGTGACATCACCCCAGGCATTTGAAGGCCTGCGTCTGGCGGGGCGGAAGCCGTGGCGGATTGATGCCAACATTGCGACGCCGGACCACAACGTGCCTACCACGGATCGTGATCGTGGTGTCGAAGGTATTGTTGACCCGGTTTCCCGGATCCAGGTGGAAACACTGGACAAGAACTGCGACGAGTTCGGGATTCTAGAGTTCAAGATCAAGGATCAACGCCAGGGCATCGTGCACGTTATCGGGCCCGAGCAGGGCGCAACGTTGCCGGGCATGAGTATTGTTTGTGGGGATTCCCATACATCTACCCACGGTGCTTTCGGTTGCCTGGCTCATGGTATTGGCACCAGTGAAGTTGAGCATGTGCTGGCTACCCAGTGCCTGGTGCAGCAGAAAATGAAAAACATGCTGGTGAAGGTCAATGGCAAGCTGGGTCCGGGCGTTACCGGCAAGGATGTTGTGCTGGCCATCATTGGCAAAATCGGGACTGCCGGTGGTACCGGGCACGCCATTGAGTTTGGCGGCGAAGCCATCCGGGGCCTGAGCATGGAAGGGCGGATGACCATCTGCAACATGTCCATCGAAGCCGGTGCGCGGGTTGGTATGGTAGCGGTTGATGACACCACCATCGAATACGTTCGCAATCGTCCGTTTGGGCCCAAGGGCGGGCAGTGGGATGCTGCAGTTGAATACTGGCGCACCTTGCATAGCGATAGCGATGCAGTCTTCGACAAGGTTGTTGAGCTCGAAGGCTCGGAAATCCAGCCGCAGGTGAGCTGGGGTACGTCGCCTGAAATGGTGGCCGGAATTGATGGCAAGGTGCCCGATCCGGAACAGGAAGCCGATCCGATCAAGCGTGAAGGCATTGTTCGCGCTCTCAAGTACATGGGTTTGCAGCCCAATATGGCGATTACCGATATCAAGCTGGATCGTGTGTTCATTGGCTCCTGTACCAACAGCCGGATTGAGGATCTGCGCGAGGCCGCGGCCGTGGTGAAAGGGCGGAAGGTGTCGCCGATTCTGAAGCAGGCCATGGTGGTTCCCGGTTCCGGTCTGGTGAAAGCCCAGGCGGAGCAGGAAGGTCTGGACAAGATCTTTATCGAAGCCGGTCTTGAGTGGCGCGACCCGGGCTGTTCGATGTGTCTGGCCATGAACGCCGACAAGCTGGGGCAGGGGGAGCATTGTGCTTCCACGTCGAACCGGAACTTCGAGGGCCGTCAGGGCTTTGGCGGGCGTACCCATCTGGTGAGCCCGGCCATGGCTGCTGCTGCCGCAGTAACCGGTCATTTCGTTGATGTCCGTGAGCTGATGAACTGATCCACAGGAGAGAACCATGCGCGCATTGAAGCAACACCAGGGCGTTGTCGCCCCCATGGACCGTTCCAACGTGGATACGGACATGATTATTCCCAAGCAGTTTCTGAAGTCCATCAAGCGCACGGGCTTCGGCCCGAACCTGTTTGATGAGTTGCGGTATATGGATGAAGGCAAACCGGATCAGGATTGTTCCACCCGTCCGATTAATCCGGATTTTGTCCTGAATCAGGACCGCTACAAGAACGCCAGTGTATTGTTGGCGCGACGTAACTTTGGCTGTGGTTCAAGCCGGGAGCACGCACCCTGGGCTCTGGAGGATTTCGGGTTCCGGGTGATTATTGCTCCGAGTTTTGCCGATATTTTCTATAATAACTGCTTTAAGAATGGGTTGTTACCCATTGTTCTTCCTGAGGAAATTGTCGATCGTTTATTCCGGGAAGTGGAGCAGAGTGAAGGCTATCAGTTGGCAGTCGACCTGGAAGCCAGGACTGTAACTACCCCATCCGGCGAAACCTTTACCTTTGAGGTGGATGATTTCCGTCGTCATTGCCTGCTGAACGGGCTCGATGATATTGGCGTGACGCTGGAAGACGCTGAGCTGATCCGGTCTTACGAAGAAAGCCGCCGTAAAACTGCGCCCTGGCTGTTTGGTGCTGGGGGGCAATAGGCAGTCCGATTACGCTGGCTCTAATTCGACCTGAAGGAATGGAACAAGGAAAAAACATGCCCAGAACTATCCTGATGCTTCCCGGCGACGGTATCGGTCCGGAAATTGTCGCTGAAGCGGAAAAAGTGCTCAACAAGATCAATGATCAGTTCAATCTCGGCCTGAGCTTCGAGTCCGGCCTCGTGGGCGGTGCGGCGATTGATGAAACCGACACACCGCTGCCGGATGAAACCCTCGAAAAGGCCACCAGAGCCGACGCGATCCTTCTGGGTGCCGTGGGCGGTCCTCAGTGGGACAGTCTGCCGATGGCCAAGCGTCCGGAGAAGGGGTTGCTGGGGTTGCGCTCTAACCTGGAGCTGTTTGCAAACCTGCGCCCGGCAATTCTTTATCCGCAACTGGCGTCCGCCTCTTCTCTGAAGCCGGAAGTTGTTTCCGGGCTGGATATAATGATTGTCCGTGAACTGACTGGCGGAATCTATTTTGGTCAGCCGCGCGGTGTGCGCGAACTGGAGAGCGGAGAGCGCCAGGGTTACAACACCTACGCCTATACAGAATCGGAAATTCGTCGTATCGGGCGGGTCGCTTTTGAAGCCGCGCAGCAGCGGGGCAAGAAGCTGTGCTCCGTGGACAAGGCCAACGTGCTGGAAGTGACTGTTCTATGGCGGGAAATCATGAACGATCTCCGCCGGGAATATCCGGACGTGGAGCTATCTCATATGTACGTGGACAATGCTGCTATGCAGCTGGTCCGTGCCCCCAAGCAGTTTGACGTGATTGTGACTGGCAACATGTTTGGTGATATTCTTTCGGACGAAGCGGCTATGCTCACCGGCTCGATCGGCATGTTGCCATCGGCGTCGCTGAACTCCGAAAAGCAGGGCATGTATGAGCCCTGCCACGGGTCTGCGCCGGATATTGCCGGGCAGGGCATTGCCAATCCGCTGGCCACCATTCTCAGTGCTGCCATGATGCTGCGGTACAGTCTGAATGAGGAAAAAGCTGCTGAAGCCATTGAAGCGGCGGTCAGCAAGGTCCTGGATCAGGGTCTGCGAACAGCGGACATCATGTCTGAGGGCGCAAAGAAAGTGTCCACCCGGGAAATGGGGGAGGCGGTTCTGGCTGCGCTGTAAAGAGGCCAGGCCCTGACAGGCGTATTTGAGACCCGACGGCAACGCGATGCAGTTGCCGCGGGATCATCCATCCTGTCCCTGCCAGCGATAAAGGCATGGGGCGGGCATAAAACGAGGTCTGAAGATCGCACATGAAGCGAGTTGGACTTGTAGGTTGGCGTGGCATGGTGGGCTCGGTCCTCATGCAACGCATGCGTGAAGAAAACGATTTCGCCGATATCGAACCGGTGTTTTTCACCACATCCCAGGCTGGCAAGCCTGCGCCGGACGTGGGAAAAGACGACGTTCCTCCTCTGCAGGACGCGTTTGACGTCGAGATTCTGAAAACCATGGATGTCATCGTGACCTGTCAGGGTGGCGACTACACCGGTGCGGTTTATCAGAAGCTCCGTGACGCGGGCTGGGAAGGTTACTGGATTGATGCGGCCTCCACGCTGCGGATGGTCGACCACTCTGTGATTGTTCTGGATCCGGTCAACCGAAACGTGATTGATGCTGCGCTTGAGAAAGGCGTCAAGGACTACATCGGTGGTAACTGCACCGTGAGCCTTATGATGCTGGCTTTGGGTGGCCTGCTTGAACAGGATCTGATCGAGTGGGTGTCGCCCATGACTTATCAGGCGGCTTCCGGTTCTGGCGCTCAGAACATGCGCGAGCTGTTGAACCAGATGGGCGAGCTCAACAAAAGCGTCAAGTCCGAGCTGGATGATCCTTCCTCCGCCATTCTGGAGATTGACCGCAAGGTAACCGAAACCATGCGTTCGGACGGCTTCCCGACCGAGCACTTCCAGGTGCCCCTGGCCGGCAGTCTTATCCCGTTCATCGACAAGCAGCTCGACAACGGCATGAGCAAGGAAGAGTGGAAGGCGGGGGTCGAGACCAACAAAATTCTCGGGCGCTCCGATAACCCGATTCCCATCGACGGCATCTGTGTGCGGATTGGCGCAATGCGCTCCCACAGTCAGGCGCTGACTATAAAGCTGAAGAAGGATCTCCCGGTTTCTGAAATCGAGTCGATCCTTGCGAAAGCGAATGACTGGGTGGAAGTGATTCCCAATGATCGTGATGCGACCATTGAGGAACTTACTCCAGCGAAGGTGACCGGTACCTTGAGCGTTCCTGTCGGCCGTATCCGCAAGCTGACCATGGGGCCGGAATACATTTCCGCGTTTACGGTGGGTGATCAGCTCCTGTGGGGTGCCGCTGAGCCGCTGCGCCGTATGCTCCGGATCCTTCAGGAGCGTTAAAAATTGTTACACAGAGGCAATAAATGCCAACTGTGTCCGGTTTCGATAAACCGGTGAGGGGGCGGAGGCTGATTTCAGCCTCCGCCCCTGTTATTTTCAAGAGCGCTAGGTAGTTCCGCGTGATTGATAAAAAAATGGTACAAGGATTGCGGCTGATTGATTGATAAAAGAGGTTTTATCAACAATACTTGCCGGACTGAAAATTAAAAAGAACACATAATAACGAGAATTATCAAGACGAAAGTCATCCAACCTCGTCCGATTCTGTTTGAAAAAGAGCAGTAACGAATAACGGAGACTGGAAAGGAAAAAGCATGAAGGTACGCAAGCTTGCGGTTGCCCTGGCTCTGGCGGGAGGGCTCGGATCCGGCGTCGCACAGGCCCTGGGGCTGGGTGAAATAGAACTTCAGTCCTATCTGAACGAGCCACTGGACGCAGAGATTGTTCTGCCCCAAAGCCGTGGCGTCAATCCAGCGGACGTGTTCGTCAATATTGCCTCGGAACAGGCATATGAGCGGGTGGGGCTGGATCGCAACCAGTTTCTCAGTAAGCTCAGGTTCCAGGTGGTCACCGGCAATGATGGCAGTCTCATTGTCAATGTGTCCTCCCGTGAACCTCTGAGGGAACCGTACCTCAACTTCCTGCTTGAGTTGACCTGGCCAAACGGCCGGTTAATGCGGGAATACGCCGTTCTGGTGGATCCACCTGTATACGCGGAAGAGTCCGGCGTGCAGGAACAGGTCAGCACTCCAACAGTCTCTGCGTCCCAGACAACCAGCCAGCCGACGACCACTCGCAGTGCAGAATCAGTTCGTCGCCAGGCTCAGGCCGAGCGGTCGCTGGGTTCCGGATATCAGGCTGATACATTCGGGCCCACCGGCGCTTCAGACACGTTGTGGACCATCGCGTCTCAGGTGCGTCCAGACAACAGTGTCTCTATGCAGCAGGTCATGCTGGCAATCCAGGACCTGAACCCGAACGCATTCATTGGCAATAACATCAATCGCCTGAAGCGTGGTGAAGTGCTGCGTGTCCCGTCTTTGGACCAGATCCAGAGTCGAACTCGCGCTGAAGCTACTCGCGTGGTTGCCCAGCAGAATCAGGAATTCCAGACTCCCCAGCGCACAGTCGATGCAACCGCCGAGCAGCAGGCAGCATCGGCTCCTCAGCAGCAGGCTGGCGCCGGAGGTGATGAGCTCAAACTCGTAGTATCCGATGACGCCGGCACTGAGGCCAGCGACAGTGGCTCCGCTGGCGGTGACAGCGAACTGCCGGGCGGTGTTGATGCCGGCACAGCGGTCGCGATGGAAGAGCTTGAAAGCGCTCGCCGTGAGAACGATGAGCTGAACAGTCGTGTTGAGGACCTGCAGGACCAGGTGCAGACTCTGCAGCGCCTGCTTGAGCTCAAGAATACCCAGCTTGCTGAAATGCAACAGACTGCCGGTGATGAAACGGCAGAGCAGACCGCACCCGTTGAAAGTCCGGCTGCCGATGACGGAGCAGAGGCATCTGTCGCCATGGACGAGGCCGTTGAAGGTGATACGGCACCCGTCGATGCGGACATGATGGACAGTGAAGCTGAGGATGCAGAAGCTGCGGGTGAATCAGGCGACATGGCCGAGTCCGAGGCTATGGTCGATGAAACTGACGAAATGGCCGGTTCCGATCGGGCAACCGATGATCAGATGGGTGCCGATGCTGGTGACGCATCAGAACAGGCGGAAATGTCTGGAGCGGATGAGCCGGCGGTTGCGGCTACCGATGATGCGGTTGAAGAAACTGCGGCGGCGGAGCAAGCCCCGACACAAGCAGAGCAATCTGCAGAGCCTGCGCCCAAGCCTGCTCAACAAGCTCCGGCTGCCGATAAAGGTTTCCCCGGTAACGTTATTGATGCCATAACTGGTAATCCGATGTATCAGATTGCCCTTGGTGGCGGTCTGATCGTTCTGCTGTTGCTTCTCCTGCTGCTTGCCCGTCGCAATGCAAACCGGGAAAAGGCGTTTTACGAACAGCTGAACAACGAAACCGACGAAGAAACGGATTCCTTCGATCTGAGCCTGGATGAAGAGGATCAGCAATCTGCGGCGGGCGACGCCCTGGCCGAGGCTGACTCTTACATTGCCTATGGCCAGCATGATCGGGCTGCCCAAGCTCTGGAAACCGCAATTTCCCGTGAGCCCAGTCGCACCGATCTGCGCCTGAAGCTGCTGGGTGTTTACGCCGATACCCAGGATCGCGACTCATTCGAAAAACAATTCGGTGAGGTCGAGGCTCTGGACGATGAAGAAGCGCTGACCACTGCGAACGAGCTGCGCGCGCGGCTGGAAGAGGCGGAGTCGATGCCCAGCATCGATGACCTTGAGTCTCAGTTACGTTCCGACTCGTTTGCCACATCTTATGATTCGGAAGAAACCGGTGATGAGTCCACTGAAAAACAGGACAAGCCGGAATCTGATGAACTTCTCGCCGATCAGTTTGATTCCGAAAAAGAAGAGCCGGTCGAGAACGAGTTTGGCGACTTTGATTCGGACCTTTCTGAGACTGACCTGTCTGATTTCGAGCTTGATGAGCTTGACGAATCCGAGGCCAGCAAGGAGGACGCATCCGGCGAGGGCAAAGAAGAAAGCCGTGACGATATGATCGAATACGATCTGTCGGGCCTGGAGCTGGAATCGGACGAAGAAAAGCCTTCGACCGAAGACACCTCCGAGCTTGAGGAGTCCACAGACTGGGATCTGTCTTCGGAATTCGAAGAGGACTCTGACAAGCCATCGGGCGCAGAGCAGGGGCTCGACGATTCTGATGACGACCTGAGCCTTGATCTGGAAGAGGGTGATCTGGACGAAGGAGACCTGACGGAGGAGCGGCCAGACGAAAAGCCTAAAACCACATCCGAGGAAGGCACTGAGCAGAGTGCTGATACTGACGGCGAATCGGATATTGATTCGCTGGACGAGTCATTCCTGGATGAGCTCGATGCTGAACTGGACAAGGTAGCCGGTGAAGAAGACGAGCTTGGTGGCAGTGAGATGGAAGAATCTTCGCTGGACGACCTGGAACTGGACGTCTCCGATGAAGACCTGGCCCTGATGGAAGAGTTTTCCGATTCTGCCGATTCAGCCAACCCCGAGGAGAGCGAAGAGGCGTCACTTGATGAAGAGCTTGGTCTTGAGGACACACTCGGTGAGGGCGATGCAGAGGAAGCGGATCCTGAACAGACGGTTGAAGATGCCGAGGATCTCGAGCAACTGGGTGTAACTGATGAGCTCGAAGACTCGGAGACACCTGAAAGTGATCTTGATCTCCCGGTTGCGTCTGATGAGGTTTCCGATGAGTCGCGCAAATCGCAGGTTGCGGACATTGATGAAAGCGAACTCGGTGACGAGGACGATTTCGACTTCCTGGCCGGAACCGATGAGGCCGCTACCAAACTGGATCTCGCGCGGGCCTACATCGAGATGGGTGATGCCGACGGAGCTCGCGACATCCTGGAAGAAGTCTCCCTTGAAGGAAACGAAGACCAGAAAGCAGAGGCGCAAGACCTCCTTAAAAATCTGTCCTGATCCGTTATAATCGGGTCTGACAGGTAGCAAGCGCCGGCCGCCGGGTATCTTCCCGGCAATAAGGTCGGCGCTTTGTTTTTATAGAACCATTCTCTTCGGATTCGCACTTGTTTCTCGAGACTCAGCAGCTCTCCACCGATAACGCCGTAGGCGCGGGCCGCGTCGCACTTGCCTTCGAATATGATGGGCGTGGGTTTCATGGCTGGCAGCTCCAGAAATCCGGTGTCCGATCTGTAGAAGCGGAACTGACGGCTGCGGTGGCAAAGGTTGCGAACCATCCAGTTGATCTGGTGTGTGCGGGCCGTACCGATGCCGGCGTACACGCCAGCTATCAAATTGCTCATTTTGACACTCCGTCTGTCCGTAACCTGCGCTCCTGGGTTATGGGTATAAACACGGTGCTGCCCGATGACATTTCCGTGCACTGGGCCGGAAACGGAGTCGGTGATTTCCACGCTCGATTTTCCGCGACCTATCGGCGTTACCGTTACATCATATACAACCATCCAGTGCGTCCGGGTATACAGCGGGGCCAGGTAAGCTGGACCTTCCGCCCACTGGACGCAGATCGCATGCACAAAGCCGCCCAGGCATTGGCCGGAGAACATGACTTTTCCTCTTTCCGTGCGGCCGGGTGCCAGTCTCGAACACCGATTCGGTTTCTGGAACGTATTTCGGTAACCCGGAAACGGGATTTTGTCGTAATAGACGTGCAGGCCAACGCGTTTTTGCACCATATGGTCCGGAATATCGCCGGTGCCCTGATGGCGGTTGGTTCGGGAAAGCAGCGACCGGAGTGGATTCATGAGATACTGGTCGCCAGAGATCGGACAGCTGCAGGTGTAACAGCGCCTCCCCATGGTCTGTATCTGGTCGATGTGGGGTACCCCGACGAATTCGGGATTCCCGCTGTCGAGTGCGGCCCGGGCTTTCTGCGGCCCTGGTTCACCCGGGAAGAGAACAGTCCGTTCACCCCAACACACATCCATGTCAAACAGCGGGTTCCGAGCCAATGAGCGCAAGGGTCAAAATTTGCGGCCTTACCCGCCCCGAGGATATCGACGGGGCTGTTCAATTCGGCGCCGACGCCCTGGGTCTGGTTTTTTATGAGCCGAGTCCCCGGTCAGTGTCGTTGGACCAGGCCGCCGAGTTGGCAAAGCGTGTTCCGGCGTTCATGTCGGTGGTCGGATTATTTGTTAATCCATCCAGGCAGGAAGTCGAGGCGGTTCTCGAGCGGGTTCCACTGGATTTGCTGCAGTTTCATGGCGACGAATCGGCGGATTTCTGTGCCAGTTTTGGTCGACGCTGGATCAAGGCCATCCGGGTCCGAAAGGCAGGGCAGATTGAAGCCGCCTTCGAGGAGTTTCACAACGCTTCCGGCCTGCTGGTCGATGCCTGGGATCCAGACCGGTACGGAGGCACAGGAAAATCGTTTAACTGGGACCTGATCCCTGACTACCGGCCGCTTCCGATCATATTGGCCGGGGGTTTGTCATCTGATAACGTATTTGCCGCTGTGAAACAGGTGAAACCCTGGGCTGTAGATGTCAGTGGCGGTGTTGAACAGGACAAAGGCATCAAGGATATCCAGAAAATTTCTCATTTTATTAAAGAGGTTCACCGTGTCTGTAAAACTGACTGAAGAAATGCTGAGCGCACTGCCGGACGCGCGGGGTCACTTCGGCGCCTTTGGTGGGCGATTTGTTTCCGAGACTCTGATGGATTCCCTGATGACGCTCGAGAAAGAATACGCCCGCCTGAAGAAGGATCCGGAATTCCAGGCGCGGTTCGACAAGGAACTGGCGGATTATGTTGGCCGGCCAACCCCGCTGTATTTCGCCGAGCGTCTCAGCCGTGAAACCGGCGGCGCCCAGATCTGGCTCAAGCGTGAAGATCTTTGTCACACCGGTGCCCATAAGGTGAACAACACGATCGGCCAGGCGCTGCTTGCCAGTTTCCTCGGTAAAAAGCGGATCATTGCCGAAACCGGTGCGGGTCAGCACGGTGTTGCCACTGCCACTGTTTGCGCGCGTCTGGGTCTTGAATGCCATGTGTTCATGGGCGCGGAGGATGTCCAGCGACAGTCTCTGAACGTGTTCCGGATGAAGCTTCTGGGCGCGACGGTACATGCCGTTCAGGGTGGCACCAAAACCCTAAAGGATGCCATGAACGATGCGATGCGTGACTGGGTGGCTCACGTGGACGACACTTTCTATATCATTGGTACCGTTGCGGGGCCGCATCCATATCCGCTGCTGGTCCGGGATTTCCAGTCGGTAATCGGTCGGGAAACCCGTCGTCAGGCGCTGGAGAAAACCGGCAAGTTGCCGGATGCCCTGGTCGCTTGTGTGGGTGGTGGTTCCAACGCCATTGGCATGTTCTATCCGTTCCTTTCTGACGAATCGGTACAGCTTTACGGTGTCGAGGCTGGCGGCCTGGGCATTGATACTGGCAAACACGCGGCACCACTCTGTGCCGGTCGTCCTGGCGTGCTTCACGGTAACCGCACCTACCTGATGGAGGACGAAAATGGCCAGATCGCAGGTACGCATTCGGTGAGTGCCGGCCTGGACTATCCAGGGGTGGGTCCAGAGCACAGCTGGTTGAAGGACATTGGCCGTGCCAATTATGTGTCCGTTACCGATGACGAAGCGATGGAAGGGTTCCGGAAATTGACCCGCGTCGAGGGCATTATGCCCGCGCTGGAAACGGCTCACGCTGTCGCTTATGCCATCAAACTGGCGGCGACCATGGACAAAGACCAGACCGTTGTCATTAACGTTTCCGGGCGTGGCGACAAGGACATTAACACGGTTGCCAAGCTTGAAGGCATCGAGATCTGAAGAATTAACAGGAGCAGGCATGAGCCGAATTGAAGGGGTCCTCAAGGCCCTGAAAGGACAAGGTCGTAAGGCACTTATTCCCTATATTACTGCCGGTGACCCGCATCCCGATGTCACGGTAGATCTGATGCACACGCTGGTTGAGGCAGGGGCAGATATTATCGAGCTGGGGGTGCCGTTCTCTGACCCCATGGCAGACGGCCCGGTAATCCAGCTTGCCTGTGAGCGGGCCCTGGTGCACGGTACCTCGCTGAGGCAGGTGATTGCCATGGTCAAGGAGTTCCGGAAGTCAGACGACGCAACTCCGGTGGTTTTGATGGGCTACCTGAACCCGATGGAAGCCATGGGCTACGAGCGTTTTGCGGATGCTGCCAAGGATGCTGGCGTCGACGGCATTCTGACCGTTGACTTGCCACCGGAAGAGGCCGACGAGGTTGCTCCGCTGTTCACCCAGCGAAATCTCGACGCCATCTTCCTGCTTTCACCAACCACGACCGATGACCGGATCCGGGCAATCAGTGAGCACTCCTCCGGTTATGTGTACTATGTTTCTATCAAGGGTGTGACGGGATCGGCCACCATCAACGTGGAAGAGGTAGCTGCCAAGGTGAATCATATTCACGAACTGACAGCTCTCCCGGTGGGTGTTGGTTTCGGTATTCGTGATGCGGAAACTGCCGCGGCGGTCGGTCGGGTATCCGATGGTGTAATTGTTGGCAGCGTCCTGGTCGATACAATAGCCAGAAATCAGGCAGATACCGACCAGCTCAAGCGGGCATTGACGGATCTGCTCCACCCGATGCGTGAAGCACTGGACAGTCTCGCCTCCTGAATGAAGGGGAGGAGGGCAAACAGGCGTCAAAGGACAGGATGAGACCATGAGTAACTGGCTGGACAAGATAATGCCGAGCAAGATTCGCTCGGAGTCGAAACAGAGAACGGGCGTTCCGGAGGGGTTGTGGAAGAAATGCCCCAAATGCGGTGCCTTTCTCTACAAGCCGGAACTTGAGAAAAACCTGGATGTTTGCCCCAAATGCAACCACCACCTGAGGGTGACTGCGCGTCGGCGCCTCGAAATTTTTCTTGATCCAGAGGGTCGTGAAGAAGTTGCCGCTGAGCTTGAGCCTTGGGACCGATTGAAGTTCAAGGATAGTAAGCGGTACAAAGATCGTTTGTCCCAGGCGCAGAAAGCCACTGGGGAAAAGGATGCCCTCGTAGCAATGAAAGGCACGACGCTCGGGGTTCCTTTAGTTGCCTGCGCGTTCGAATTTGGATTCCTTGGTGGCTCTATGGGGCAAGTGGTCGGGGAGAAGTTTGTCCAGGCCGCAAATGTTGCTCTCAAGGAGCGTATCCCGTTGGTCTGCTTCTCAGCCAGCGGCGGCGCCCGCATGCAGGAAGCGATCCTGTCATTGATGCAGATGTCGAAGACAGCCGCTGTGCTTGAGAGGATGAAAGTTGAGGGTATTCCCTATATCTCTGTGATGACGGACCCTGTCTTCGGTGGCGTGTCCGCCAGTCTGGCCATGCTGGGGGATCTCAATATTGCAGAGCCAAACGCATTGATCGGCTTCGCCGGCCCCCGGGTTATCGAACAGACGGTTCGTGAAAAACTGCCGGAAGGTTTCCAGCGTAGTGAGTTCCTGCTTGAGCACGGCGCGATTGACATGATTCTCCATCGCCACCAGATGCGCGAACGCATTGCTCATGTGCTGGCCAAGTTTACCGGCCAGGAGCGCCCGGGAACCGAAGACCCGATCGAGTTTGAAGTCTCGGAGAAGCCCGAAACCGATGCCCCTGCCGAGTAACCCTGCAGACCAGCCCCCGGCATCGCCGGGGGCTGGTGCCACCGTCGATCAGTGGCTTACCTACCTGGAAGCGATACACCCTACAGAGATTGATCTTGGCCTGGACCGGGTCCTCGTGGTCCTGCGGCGGTTGTTCCGACAAAAGCCGTCCGCCCGGATCATCACTGTGGCTGGCACTAACGGCAAAGGCAGCGCGGTTGCTACTGTTGAGGCGCTTTTGCGCGCGGCTGGCCGCCGGACTGGCGCCTACACCTCGCCCCATCTACAACGCTATAACGAACGTGTGCGTCTTAATGGTGAGGATATCTCCGACGACGCGCTCGTCAGTGCATTCGAAGCCGTCGAAGAAGCACGCGGCAATGTCTCTCTTACCTATTTTGAATTCGGAACCCTTGCCGCTTTCGTGGCCTTTGCCGATGCGGGCCTCGACGACTGGGTGCTGGAGGTTGGCCTGGGTGGGCGGCTCGATGCTGTCAATGTCCTGGACGCGGATTTTGCCATCCTGACATCGGTGGACATCGACCATGTTGCCTTCCTTGGCGACAATCGCGAAGTCATCGGGTTTGAAAAGGCCGGTGTCCTTAGGCCGGGCATCCCCTCGGTCTATGCCGACTCTGATCCGCCACGCTCGGTGCTTCAGCAGGCCACTGCGCAGAAGGTCGAACTGGCTCTGCTGGGGCGTGATTATGAGCTGGTGACCGAGCAGCAAAAAGGCGATGATGCTCCGGCGGTAGAGCTTCGCCATAAAGGCCAGGCGATTCGTCTGCCCGCCGGCCCATTGCCGATCAAAAGCGTGGCAGCCGCCGTGGTTGCCATACGCGAGCTTGAACCGAACCTGCCGGTACCAGTCATTGAGCAGGTGCTTTCAGGTCTGAGTGTACCCGGGCGTTTCGAGCGTGTTGGTTCCGCACCGGATATCTTCCTGGATGTTGGCCATAACCCCCATGCTGCCGGTTGGTTGTCTGGTCAGCTGAGTCAGCTAAAATCCCCGGGCAGACGGGTGCATGGTGTTTATGGCGCCCTGACGGACAAGGACGTGGCAGGTGTGGGCAGAGGCATGGTTGATGTGGTCGATGCCTGGTATCTGGCCGGCCTCAGGGTACCAAGAGGCCTGTCCGGTCAAGACCTGCAAGCAAGACTGGCCGATTTGCGGATCCAGGCGCGGGATTTTGAATCCGTGCGGGAGGCGTTGGTTTCAGCATTGGCCGTGGCTGACCCGAACGATCTCGTGGTTGTGTTCGGTTCTTTCTTCACGGTCGCTGAAGGACGCGAGATTCTGCTCGCTGGAAAGGTCGCCGGAAGCTAGGCAGGCCGCCTTAAACTTTGTCCATGGCCGGGCCTGACACTTTGAGTTCCGGTTGCCGGCCAGTTAGTATCTGCGCATGGGTGCCCGTCGGGGCGCAGTCATAACAGTTGGGAGCCTAGCAACGTGGATGGACTGAAACAGAGAATAATCGGGGCGCTGGTACTTGTTTCCCTGGCGGTTATCTTTGTTCCCATGCTTTTTGATGAGCCTCATTCCGAGCGCACGTCCACAACCATCAAGATTCCGGAAGAGCCGCCTTTCCCTGAAGTGGAAGCGCCCGAATCGGAATTGGCGCCGGCGCCGTCTTACGGTCTTGAATCCAGCGATAGCGGCCTGGCAGCACCCTCAAGCGCGCAAGAAGCAGGGGATTCCCCAGGTTATCGTATCCTCGAAGAGGCGCCTGGCCAGGATGAGGTGCAGGACGTAACCGATTCGTCCGATGCTGGCCAGCCCGAGAGCGACAACGCCCAGGAATCCGCCAATGAGCCGGCTCAGACATCTGAACAAACCTCGGAGAACACTGCCACAGAAGCTGCAGAGTATGAGCGGTCGCTGGATGGCGCCTGGGTGGTGCAGTTGGGCAGCTTTGGCAATGCCGACAACGCCCGACGCTTGAGAGATCAGGTCCGGGAAAAGGGCTATGGCTCGCATCTTCAGGAGGTTGTCCGCGGCGACACAACGCTGACAAGGGTTTTCAGCGGCCCCTTCGCGTCAAAAACCGAGGCCGAATCCGCCAAAAGGGCTCTGGACGATGCCTTTGGTCTTAACAGCCTGGTGACCTCCGGCGAAAAATAACGCCCGGGGTCCGGTTTATGTGTGTCTTGCGGTTTGGCGAACCGGGGTTTCCTGATAGAATTCGCGCTTCCTTTTCTCCACCGGGTTTTCAATGGAAGCGCTGATCTGGATTGACTGGGTCATTATCGCCCTGATTACAGTTTCCACCCTCATCAGTCTGAAACGGGGTTTTGTACGGGAAGCCCTCTCGCTGGTGACCTGGGTGGGCGCGTTTATCCTGGCCAGAACCTTCCACCCCCAGATGCAGTCCCTGCTGGAGAGCACGGTTGAAACACCGCTTGTCCGGCTGATTGCTGCTTTTGCCATACTTTTCTTTGGAACGCTCATCGTCGGTGCCATCATCAACAACATGATCGGTCATCTGATTCGAGCTACCGGCTTGTCGGCCACCGATCGGGTGCTTGGAATGGGTTTTGGCCTTTTGCGGGGCGTGGTGGTGGTGATCGTTGCGATTGCATTTACCCGTTACACACCGCTGGCCCAGGATACCTGGTGGCGAACCTCGATCATTATCGATCGCCTGGCGGTGGTTGAAGACTGGTCCAGACGGACCCTGGGCGATGAATTTGCGCGCTTTCTTGGGCCTGCGCCTGAAAACGCGCCGGAACCGGATTCCGTTACAGAGCAGGAAGGCGTGGAACCCGCGTCCGTGTCCCGCTAACATTCAGTTTTAACACTCGGAGATACACTTATCCATGTGTGGCATTGTCGGCATCGTCAGTACTTCCAACGTCAATCAGTCGCTCTATGATGCGCTGACTGTACTTCAGCACCGGGGCCAGGACGCGGCGGGCATTGTGACATTTCAGGATGAACGGTTTTTCCTCCGCAAGGACAATGGCCTGGTACGGGATGTTTTCCATACCCGTCATATGCGTCGTCTGGTGGGCAACGTGGGTATAGGCCACGTGCGCTATCCGACTGCTGGCAGTTCCAGCTCCGCCGAAGCCCAGCCGTTCTATGTGAACAGCCCGTATGGCATTACCCTGGCTCACAACGGCAACCTGACCAATGCTGATGATCTCAGCAAGGACCTGTTCCGGACCGATCTGCGCCACATCAACACGAACTCCGACTCGGAAGTGCTGTTGAACGTGTTCGCCCATGAATTGCAGAAGCTTGGCAAGCTGGACCCGACCAAGGATGAGATCTTTTCTGCGGTCAGCGCGGTTCATAAACGCTGCCGGGGTGCCTACGCCGTCATTGCAATGATTACCGGCTATGGCATTGTTGGCTTCCGGGACCCGAATGGTATCCGGCCTGCCTGCTACGGCGAACGCACCGACGAGAATGGCCGCAAGGAATACATGATTGCCTCTGAAAGCGTTGCCCTGAACGCAGCGGGCTACACCCTCGTGCGCGATATTGCCCCGGGCGAGGCGGTCTATATCGAAACTGACGGTACCCTCTACACCCGCCAGTGCGCCGAGCAGCCGCATCTGTACCCGTGCATTTTCGAACATGTGTATTTCGCCCGGCCTGACTCCATCATAGACAAGGTGTCCGTTTACAAGGCTCGCCTGCGCATGGGCGAAACCCTCGCGGAGAAAGTGCTCCGCGAGACACCGGATCACGATATCGACGTTGTCATGCCGATTCCGGACACCAGCCGAACGTCGGCCATGCAGATGGCGCATCGTCTGGGGGTGAAATTCCGGGAAGGCTTTATCAAAAACCGCTACATCGGCCGGACATTTATCATGCCGGGCCAGAAAATGCGCAAGAAATCGGTCCGACAGAAGCTTAACCCGATCGATCTGGAGTTTCGTGGCAAAAACGTGATGCTGGTGGATGATTCCATCGTTCGCGGTACAACCTGCAAGGAAATCGTCCAGATGGCTCGGGATGCCGGTGCCTGTAAGGTCTATTTTGCGTCTGCGGCGCCTCCAGTTCGCTACCCGAACGTGTATGGTATCGACATGCCCTCCGCCAGTGAGCTGATTGCCCACGGGCGCACCGTAGAGCAAATCCGGGAACTGATTGGTGCCGACTGGCTGCTCTATCAGGATCTGGAGGACCTTATAACCTGCGTCAGTGAAGTGAACGATGACATTGAGGGATGGGAGTGCTCGGTATTCACTGGCGATTATGTGACCGGTGATGTCGATGAAGCGTATCTGAGCCGCATTGACGGCTTGCGCAATGACGAAAAGCGATCCGAAAGTGCCGGTGGTGCTGACGGGGACAATGGCATTATCGACTTGCATAACGACGAAGACTGAACGCCGCTTTCAGGCAGGAGATGTAGATGACTTTTCGCCGCGAAGAAACTGTCTGGATCCCGGAGTCCGACCTGGACGGGATGTCCGTGGACACCCTGGCCGTGAGGGCAGGGCAGATCCGCACCGGGCAGCTTGAGCACAGCGACGCGATATTCCCCACGTCCAGCTTCGTTTATGGCAGCGCGGCCCAGGCGGCGGCGCGATTTGGCGGCGAAGAGCCCGGAAACATCTACTCCAGGTTTACCAACCCTACGGTCCAGGCGTTTGAAGGTCGGATCGCGGCCATGGAAGGCGGTGAACGTGCCGTCGCCACCGCATCCGGTATGTCTGCGATCCTGAGCACCTGCATGGCGCTACTGAAGAGCGGCGATCATGTGATCTGCTCCCGGGGTGTGTTCGGCACCACCAACGTGTTGTTCCAGAAATACATGGCACGTTTCGGGGTGGAAACCACGTTTGTCAGTCTGACGGATATGGAAGAGTGGCAGGCTTCGATCCGTCCCGAAACCCGGATGCTGTTTATTGAAACGCCGTCCAATCCGCTGTGCGAAGTGGCCGATATGGAGATCCTGGGGCAGCTGGCAAGAGACAACGACGCCCTGTTCGTAGTCGATAACTGCTTCTGCACGCCGGTGCTCCAGCGCCCGCTGGAGCAGGGCGCAGACATCGTGATTCACTCGGCGACCAAATATCTGGATGGTCAGGGTCGCTGCGTGGGAGGCGTCGTGGTCGGATCAGAGAAGATGATGGAAGAGGTCTATGGCTTCCTTCGTTCTGCCGGCCCCACCATGAGCCCCTTCAACGCCTGGGTGTTTCAGAAGGGCCTGGAAACCTTACCAATTCGTATGCGCGCCCACTGTGACAATGCGTTAGAGTTGGCCCTGTGGCTGGAGCAACAGCCGGCAGTTGAACGTGTTTTCTATGCCGGGCTCCAGAGTCATCCGCAACATGAGCTGGCGAAAAAGCAGCAGACCGGATTTGGTGGTGTGCTGTCGTTCCAGCTCAAGGGTGCGCGGGAGGAGGCATGGCGCTTCATCGATGGCACCCGGATGATCTCCATCACCGCAAACCTCGGTGACGTCAAGACCACGATCACCCACCCGGCCACAACCACTCACGGGCGACTATCCCCGGAGGATAAGGCGCGGGCCGGGATCACGGAGAATCTGGTACGGATTTCCGTGGGGATCGAAGCCGTAGAAGACCTGAAAACCGATCTTGAACGCGGCTTTCAGGCGCTTCGGAACGAAAGCACCGATAACGTCTGAGCATTCATGGCCGAATCTGCAAAAGCGAAGAAAGCACCACAGGAACTGACAGAGAAGCAGCAGCGCTTTCGCCGGCTGGCCGCCCAGGGCGCTCGCGAAGGCGCCGTCATCGCGCTTATTGCCCTTTGCATCTACCTTTCCATGGCACTGGTTACCTTTAGCCCGTCAGATCCGGGCTGGGCCAGTATCGGTCATGACACCAGCGTGCAGAATTATGCGGGCCGCACTGGTGCCTGGCTCGCCAGCCTTTTCATGGATTTCTTCGGCCACGTTGCCTATCTGTTCCCGGTCATGATTGCGGGATACGCGTTGATGCTCATCCGTCGGCGTAACGATTCCCTGGATCTGCACTGGCCACTCTTCATGATGCGCTTCGGTGGCTTCTTGCTGATTCTTCTCTCGGCAACCAGTCTGTTGTCACTGTATTCCGTGTTTGGTCTGGGGGCGTCCTCGGGCGGAGTCCTTGGAACGGCTGTTGCCGACGCTATGGTGCGGTTTTTCAACCTGCCGGCAACAACCCTGCTGCTGATTGCCATTTTCCTGTTCGCGTTAACGGTTACTACCGGTCTCTCCTGGTTCTGGCTGATGGATCAGGTGGGCGGTTTGACTCTCAGAACGGGCCTTGCCATCAAAGGCCTTTTCAAAGGCAAGCCCAAGTCGGAAAAGCCAGAGCCCAAAGCAGAACCGAAAGCTGAGCCACCTGTGGTCAAGGACCGTGTGCCGGCCATGGACAGCAAACGGCAAAAAGCAGATGCCGACAAACCATGCTGGTGGCAACGGATTCCAGGCTTTGGGCCGAAGAAGCCAAAAGCCCCGAAGCCCGAGTCGAAGCCAGAAACCGGTCGAAAAGAGCCCGCGTTGGATGGTCTCTCTGCCGAAGTTGACCCGGAACCTGCAAGGCTCGAAAGCTTCAGTTCACGGGATGAGGCTCCTGTCGCTAACGGGAAACCCGCCAAACCCGAGGCATCTCCTCAGTCTGCCGGACGGTCGCTGAAGATTTCGCCCTTCAAGAAGGACGAACAGCCGACCCAGTCCAAAGACAAGGGCAACAAGCAGCCTTCATTGCTGGAAGATATTGAAAGCCCGATTCCACCGATTTCTCTTCTGGACCCGCCGGAGGAGCATAAGGAAAGAGGCTACTCCGAAGAATCCCTGGAACATATGTCACGGCTGCTAGAGGAAAAGCTGGGGGATTTCGGGGTATCCGTTGAAGTAGTCGAGGTCAATCCCGGCCCGGTCATTACCCGGTTTGAGATCAAGCCGGCTCCAGGTGTGAAGGTCAGCAAGATTTCCAACCTCGCAAAGGACCTGGCCCGCTCACTGGCGGTACTGAGCGTTCGGGTAGTCGAGGTGATTCCTGGAAAGTCTGTGGTCGGTATCGAGATTCCCAACGAAGAACGGGAAATGGTCCGGCTCAGTGAAGTGCTTGGCGCGCGGGTGTTTCAGGAGTCGAACTCACCGCTGACCCTGGCACTGGGTAACGACATTGGCGGCAACCCGATGGTTGCCAATCTCTCCAAAATGCCGCACCTGCTGGTGGCGGGCACCACCGGTTCCGGTAAATCGGTCGGCGTCAATGCCATGCTGCTCAGCATGCTGCTGAAGGCAGGCCCGGAAGAGGTCCGCTTTATCATGGTGGACCCCAAGATGCTTGAACTGAGCATCTACGACGGCATTCCGCACCTGCTGGCGCCGGTGGTCACCGACATGAAGGAGGCGGCCAACGCACTACGCTGGTGTGTCGCTGAAATGGAGCGCCGGTACAAGCTCATGGCCAGCCTCGGGGTCCGTAACCTGGCGGGCTACAACCGCAAGATCAAAGACGCCAGGGCCGCCGGTGAACCATTGCTGGACCCGTTCTGGAAGCCGGACGAATACCTTGCCAACGACGAGCAGGAGCGCCCCGAGCTGGACACTCTTCCCTTCATCGTCGTGGTGATTGATGAATTCGCCGACATGATGATGATCGTCGGCAAGAAAGTTGAGGAACTGATTGCCCGGATCGCGCAAAAGGCGCGGGCGGCCGGTATTCACTTGATCCTTGCCACCCAGCGGCCATCGGTGGATGTAATCACCGGCCTGATCAAGGCCAACATTCCGACCCGGATGTCGTTCCAGGTCTCGTCCAAGATCGATTCGCGTACGGTGCTGGATCAGGGTGGTGCCGAGCAGCTCCTGGGGCATGGTGACATGCTTTACCTGCCACCGGGTTCGGGCCTGCCGGTTCGGGTGCATGGGGCTTTTGTGGATGACGACGAAGTCCATCGCGTGGTCAGTGCCTGGAAAGCCCGGGGCGAGCCCGTGTATGTAGACGATGTTCTCAATGGCGCCGAAGGCGAGAGCCTGCCGGGCGTTCCCAACCTCTCGGAAGGAGGCGGGGATAGTGAAGTGGATGCCCTTTACGACGAGGCCGTTGCCTTCGTCACGGAAGGGCGCCGTGTTTCGATTTCCTCGGTACAGCGAAAATTCAAGATCGGGTACAACCGGGCAGCGAACCTGGTTGATGCCATGGAAGCATCCGGCGTGGTAAGCGCCGCAGGCCACAACGGGGCACGTGAAGTTCTGGCTCCGCCGCCACCCAGAGATTAGGAGTAACAAGCAATGGGACGATCTTTTGTGAAATGCCTGGCCACCCTGGTCATGGCGGTGTTTATTGCCGGCCCTCTGAGTGCGAGTGAGGGCAGCGACAGCGCGAACGAGTTGGCCTCGTTGCTGAAGGGCTACGAGTCCTACCAGGCGGATTTTATCCAGATTGTTGTTAACGAGAATGGCAACAAGGTTCAGGAAACCCGTGGCTCCCTGAAGGCCAAGCGCCCCGGGCTGTTCTACTGGGAGACCAGTGCGCCTTTGTCGCAGTTTATTGTCAGTAATGGCGAAACCGTGGAGGTTTACGATCCGGACCTGGAACAGGTCACGATCCACAATCTCGACGATCGAGTGCAATCCACACCCGCGCTTTTACTGAGCGGTGAGGTGGATAATCTGGAGGATACCTACAGGGTGTCCGGTCGCCAGATAGGCGACAACACCCGTGAATTTACTCTGGAGCCAAGAAGCCCGGACTCCCTCTTTACGTCCCTCAGGCTGACGTTCTTCAAGGGTGAGCTCCAGGAGATGCGTATGCAGGATTCCCTGGCACAGCTCAGCGTACTGAGTTTCGACCGGATCAGGCTGAACGAACCGGTTGAAGCGGGTGCGTTCACCCTCGACTATCCGGAGGGTGTGGATATTATCCGGGACGGGGCCTGATGCAGGACAGTCTGTTCGCGGAATCCGCGGGTTTTCGGCCGCTGGCCGCGAGAATGCGGCCGGCAAGCCTGAATGACTATGTGGGCCAGGCTCATCTGGTCGGGCCCGGCAAACCGCTGCGGCGCGCTGTTGAGCAGGGCCAGCTTCACTCGATGATCCTCTGGGGCCCTCCCGGAGT
The DNA here is from genome assembly GCF_900112835.1 of Marinobacter sp. DSM 26671. Classification (NCBI taxonomy): domain Bacteria; kingdom Pseudomonadati; phylum Pseudomonadota; class Gammaproteobacteria; order Pseudomonadales; family Marinobacteraceae; genus Marinobacter; species Marinobacter sp. DSM 26671. Next base: position 92,789 of record NZ_FONF01000011.1, read on the forward strand.
CGGTAAAACCACCTTCGCCCAACTACTGGCCAATGTCAGCGATCTCAGTTTCGAGACGGTTTCGGCCGTACTGAGCGGTGTGAAAGAGATCCGGGCCGTTGTTGAGCGGGCACGTAATCGCAAGCAGTCACAGGGTCGGGACACTCTGTTGTTCGTGGATGAGGTTCACCGCTTCAACAAAAGCCAGCAGGACGCGTTTCTCCCCCACATTGAAGACGGTACCTTCATCTTCGTAGGTGCGACCACTGAGAATCCCTCTTTTGAGCTGAACAGTGCGTTGCTTTCCAGAACACGTGTCTACGTGCTCAAGAACCTTGAGGAAGAGGACATCCTTCAGCTGCTACGCCGCGCGCTGACAGTTGATGAGGGATTTGGCGGACGCCTGCGAGTTGATGAAGACGTGCTGACCCTGATGGCGGCAGCCTCTGGTGGCGATGCCCGCCGTGCTCTCAATATCCTGGAAGTGGCGGCTGACCTGTCAGAGCCGGATGAGGCCGGCACGGATCGGGTAACGGCGGATCAGCTTGAGCAGGTCATGCAGACCAGCCTCCGCCGGTTCGACAAGGGCGGTGACGTATTCTACGACCAGATCTCAGCGTTGCATAAATCCGTTCGCGGATCAGATCCGGACGGCTCGCTGTATTGGCTGTGCCGGATGCTCGATGGCGGCTGTGATCCTCTTTATGTCGCCCGGCGTCTAGTGCGAATTGCCAGTGAAGACATTGGTAACGCCGATCCCCGTGCTCTGCAACTCAGCATGGAAGCCTGGGACGCTCAGGAGCGGTTGGGATCTCCGGAAGGGGAGCTGGCACTGGCCCAGGCAGTGACCTACCTGGCCATGGCGCCCAAGAGCAATGCGGTTTACAACGCCTTCAACAGGTGCATGGCGGACATCCGCCAGGATCCGGACTACGAAGTCCCGGTGCACCTGCGCAATGCGCCCACCAAGCTGATGAAGAGCATGGGCCATGGGGATACTTATCGGTACGCTCATGATGAACCCGAAGCCTTCGCCGCCGGGGAGTCCTACCTGCCCGAGGCCATTCATGAGCGCCGCTACTACGAGCCCGTAAACCGCGGTCTCGAGATAAAACTGGCTGAAAAACGCCAGCGTCTGGATTCCCGCAACGCCGAAAGCCCCCGCAAACGCTACACCTGAGCCTTTTTTCGGCGGTAGCCACGAGCGCCAGTGCAGGTATAATGGCCAGTCATTCAAAACATCGCTAACCGGAAGATTCAGGATAATCATGCTCGATCCCAAACGTGTCCGCACCCAGACAGAAGATATCGCCCGTCGGCTGACCATCAAGAATTTCGAATTCGATACCGCCACCTTCGAGCAGCTTGAGGAACGCCGCCGTGCCCTTCAGGTGAGCACGGAAAACCTGCAGAGCGAGCAGAACAAGCGGTCGAAGTCGATCGGCAAGGCCAAGGCAGCCGGCGAGGACATCCAACCGCTGCTGGATGAGGTGGAAGATCTGAAGAAAAAGAGATCCGAAGCTGAAGACGAGCTCCGTTCGTTGCAGGAGGAGCTCAACGGCTTTCTGGCCGGAATCCCGAACCTTCCGGACGAAGATGTGCCTGCTGGTGAGAGCGAAGACGACAACGTCGAGATTCGAACCTGGGGCACGCCCAAGACCTTTGATTTCGAGCCCAAAGATCACGTTGCCCTTGGGGAGGCTCTGAAAGGCCTGGACTTCGAGACCGCGACCCGCCTGGCCCACTCGCGGTTTGCTGTCATGCGAGGGCCGGTCGCACGGCTGCACAGGGCCCTGGCCCAGTTCATGCTGGATTTGCACACTCGCGAACATGGCTACCTGGAGACCTACGTACCTTACCTCGTGAATGCTGATAGCCTCTATGGCACGGGCCAGTTGCCCAAGTTTGAGGAGGATCTGTTCAAAACCGAGGGCGAACACCCGCTTTATCTGATTCCAACCGCGGAAGTACCTGCCACCAATCTGGTCTCAGATTCCATCCTTGATGCCGCAGAGTTGCCACTGCAGATGGTCTGTCATACGCCGTGTTTCCGCAGCGAGGCCGGCTCCTACGGCCGGGATACCCGCGGCATGATCCGTCAGCATCAGTTCGATAAGGTTGAACTCGTGCATGTCGTTCGTCCCGCCGATTCCGACGCCGCCCTGGAGGCTCTCACCGGGCACGCGGAAAAGGTTCTGCAAATGCTGGAGCTGCCGTATCGCGTCGTTGTACTGTGTGGTGGCGACATGGGCTTTTCGGCGGCCAAGACCTACGATCTGGAAGTCTGGTTGCCGGGACAGGACAAGTTCCGCGAAATTTCATCCTGCTCCAACACACGTGATTTCCAGGCACGCCGCATGCATGCGCGTTGGCGTAACCCGGAAACCGGTAAGCCGGAACCCGTGCATACGCTGAACGGTTCAGGTCTTGCGGTTGGCCGCGCACTGATTGCGGTTATGGAGAATTACCAGCAGGCAGACGGCAGCATTGTGGTTCCGGAGGTTCTCAGGCCGTACATGGGAGGCGTCGACATAATCCAATGAGTGATCAGCAACAAAGTGCGCCAGGGAAGGGCGTTGGTGCAACCCCTGCACCGGTAAGGTACAGGGTAAACCCGGTGACCTCGAACCCGAACACATCAGCGGGCGAAGTGGCCCTCGTCGGGGCCGGGCCGGGCGACCCTGAACTGCTGACACTCAAAGCCTGGAGGCTGATTACGTCCGCCGAAGTCGTGCTTTACGATCGCCTGGTGTCGCCGGAAATACTGGCCATGATTCCAGACACTGCCGAGATGATTCATGTTGGCAAGCAGCGGGCCAACCACACCTTGCCTCAGGACCAGATCAATCAACGATTGGTGGATCTGGCCAGGCAGGGCCGGAAGGTGGTCCGTCTCAAGGGCGGAGACCCGTTTATCTTCGGGCGCGGTGGCGAAGAAATTGAAACTCTGGCCGACGCCGGCGTACGCTTTCAGGTGGTGCCGGGTATAACCGCCGCTTCCGGCTGCGCGGCCTACGCCGGAATCCCGCTCACACATCGGGATTATGCCCAGTCAGTCCGGTTCGTGACTGGCCATCTCAAGAACGATACCTGCGATCTTCCCTGGCGAGACTTTGTCCAGAACAACCAGACCCTGGTGTTCTACATGGGGCTGGTTGGCCTGCCGATTATCTGCCGGCAGTTGGTCGCCCACGGTATGTCCCAGGAAATGCCCGTGGCGTTGGTCTCGAAGGGGACAACGAGGGATCAGCGCGTGGTTACAGGGAATCTCTGCAACATCGTTGAAAGAGTAGAGGCGGAAGCGGTCCAGCCGCCAACACTGGTTATTATCGGCCAAGTAGTCGCGCTGAGAGAAAGGCTGGACTGGATAGGTGGGGTTATGACAACGGGGAGCTGAGGCTCCCCGTTTTATATCATGCTTTGATCAGCCGATCTTGCGCTTGGGCAAGACATCCTTCAACTTATCGCGCATATCCCGAATGGCCTTTTCGGTGGTTGGCCAGTCGATACAGGCATCGGTCACCGATACGCCGTACTTGAGATCTGCCAGATTCTCGGGAATGGACTGGTTACCCCAGTTGATGTTGCTTTCCACCATCAGGCTCTGGATCGAGGTGTTACCTTCCAGGATCTGGTGGGTGACATCCTGCATGACCAGCGGCTGAATGGCCGGATCCTTGCTGGAGTTGGCATGGCTGCAGTCAATCATCATCGACTTGCGCAGGCCTGCTTTATCCAGCGCCTGTTCGCAGAGGGCGACGCTCACCGAATCGTAGTTGGGTTTGCCACCGCCACCGCGCAGAACAACGTGGCCGTAGTTATTGCCCTTGGTGCGGATAATCGCCACCTGCCCCTGCTGGTCGATGCCCAGGAAACTGTGCGGGTGAGACACGGACTTCATGGCGTTCACCGCAACGTCCAGGCTGCCGTCGGTTCCGTTCTTGAAACCGATCGCCATGGACAGGCCGCTGCTCATCTCGCGGTGAGTCTGCGACTCGGTAGTACGGGCGCCGATGGCGGACCAGGCAATGGTGTCCTGCAGGTACTGCGGGGAGATCGGATCCAGCGCTTCGGTGGCTGCGGGCAGGCCAAGCTCGTTGATATCCAGCAGCAGACGACGACCGATGTGAAGGCCCTGCTCAATATCAAAGGTGTCGTTCAGGTGCGGATCGTTGATGAGGCCTTTCCAGCCAACTGTTGTGCGAGGCTTCTCGAAATAGACACGCATAACGATCAGCAGCGTGTCGCTGACTTCATCGGCAAGCTTCTTCAGGCGCGCGGCGTAATCTCTCGCAGCTTCAACATCGTGAATGGAGCAGGGGCCCACCACGACGAATAGCCGGTGGTCCTTGCCATCCATGATGTCATAGATCGCCTGGCGGCCCTTTGAGACGGTTTCTGCGGCCTTGTCGGAGAGCGGCATCTCCTTCTTCAGCGCTTCAGGAGTGATCAGTGCTTCCTGGCTCGCCACATTCAGATTCTCTAGTTTGTTGCCCGACATGTTGTTCTGCTTCCCCGATTCTGATCGTTGCAGCCCTGGTGGACGATAGAATATGCCAACAGGGTTGCAGATTAACGCGAATAGCGCCGGTGCACGGTTGCGGTAAACCCCGGCGAGTTGGTTATACTGCGTTATTTACAGGGCCTTTTCAACGCTTCTTAAGTACGGGGAACGGATGTCGCAAAACAGGCAGAGACCGAAGGATGTGCCTTCCGTTGCAGCGGTTTCAGGCAAGATTGACGATGTCCTGGCCGGCATTCGTGTTCCTGACCTTCCATACCCGGCTGGCAAGCTCGAACCAGACGCCGTCAGCGACTGGCGCCCACTGCTGGTTTCCTGCTGGTCCGAACAGCGTGACGAACGGGTTACCCATGTTATCCGATCTGTTCATCTGGAGTGGTCAGCCCGACAGGTGAACGCCGCCTATGTGGCTGACCGCATCATGGACGTGTTCCTGAAGACGAGCGGCCTGCATCCGAGCCTCGCCCGCCGGGTGGCAAGGCTGCGCTTCTATCTTGCCTGGCGCATGAATCTGGAGGGCAAGAAAGCCTTCAGCAAGGCGCTACTGGAGTGGCTGGACAGCCTTCAGGAGTGGCGCGGCTGGAGTGATTCCGGAGGCCGTTCCGCCAAGGTTCTGATGGATCAGCTGGATTCGCTGGTTATCGCCGTTTCCGCGAGTTTTGAATCCGGCAAGACGGAGCCGGTTAACGAATTCTGTCATCGCTGGCAGGAAGACGCCGGGAAGAGGAATGCCCAGGTTGGAAAGCTCCGCCAACGGCTGCTGGAAACCGAGCAGGGCGCTGCAAAGCAGCGCAAGGCAGAGCAGTCTTCCCGGGCATTAATCGGTCGGGCTCTCCAGGGGCGCAAGCTGCCGCTTCCGATCGTCCGCTTTATACTTGATCACTGGCAGGGTCTGCTGAAACAGTCGATCTGGGATTCCGGTCTCGACGGAGAGAACCTGCGACATGGCAGCAAGTTGCTGGAATGGCTGGTCTGGATTGGTGATCCGTCGCTTTCCGACAAGGACCGTAATCGGCTCTATCACGTGGGCGAACAGATCGGTGATCGGATCCTTGATGTCTGGAAACGGGTTTTTAATGAATCACTGCCTGCGGAGTCCCTGTCCGGGATCGAATCCGCTATGGTTTCCAGGCTGAGAGGGGAGGCGCCGGATCTTGTGGAGGCTCTGCCGGCGGCGGGGAGCTTCCACTGGGACAGCACCTGGCTCAGCTTCGAAGTGCCCGCGGCAGAAGCTTTTGAACCGTATGAGGGGCAATGGTTTGTCGAGGGCGAGGGTGTCGGAGAGCAGCGCCGTTACTTCTATGCGTTCTTGCCGGAATCGGCAGAAATCCTCTGGACGAACGGCGCCGGCGTGAAACTGGGGCTGCAGACCTGGGGCGAGTTTCAGAGGGCCCTTGAGCAGGAGCAGATCCGGCCATTGCCGCAGCTCACGCCGTTCGGAACGGTGCTGGCAGAAACCGTGGAACTGCTTGCCCGTGTCTGCGAGAAGCAGCGTCGGCAGAGGGAGCAGGCGGCGGAAGCTGCCAGGCTGCGCGCAGAGGAATTGAGGCGGGAAAAAGAAGTCGCGGAAGAACGGCGAAGGGCGGAGGAAGCGGAACGTGAAGCCGAGCTTGAGCGCCAGCGGCAAGCCGATGAAGAGCAACGACTCGCCGATGAACAGGCTGAAAAGGAACGGATCCGGAAGGAAAGGACGCTGCTGGCCGAGAAACAGGTGGATGCTATCAAGCTTGGTGGCTGGATTGCCGTTGAACCCGATGAAACGTCTGATGAACCTGCCCGTCTGAAACTGGCCGTGCGCATCAATGCGTCGAGAAAGCTCGTGTTTGTGGACCGTCTGGGCCTGAACAGGCGTGAATTTCTCGAGGACGCCCTGGTTGAAAGGATTGTCGAAGGACGGATCCGGGTTCTGGGAACCTCCGCGGAATTCGACGACACCCTTAGCAGGGTAGTCGGGCGGATTCGCGTTGGCCGCAACTGATATTGCCGAAGCAGGAAAAACAATAATGACAGATAATGACTATAGCTTTGGAACCCGGAATGAGCCGCCCGTTGATCAGGACAATCGGGCAGATTACCGTCTTACGGCGCGAGCCAGGGCAATACTCGAGCTTGAGTCCGGCTTGCCGGAAGAAACCGGAGCCGAGGAGCGGGACCTTGTCTGCGGTATTCGTGATATTTCGGCCAGTGGCCTTTGCCTGACAGCTGACGAACCCCTTTCCCTGGGGGCCCTGCTGCCGGCGAGCGTATTTCTTGGTAACCATGCCCAGCCTTTCGGTCTGATGGTCGAAGTGGTCTGGTGTCGACCCAACGAGTCGAGCTTTCTGGTGGGGGCGCGAATCATTGAGTCTGACGAAACCGCATACGTCGAGTGGGTGGAGGCCGTGGCCTCGGCGATGGCCCAGGATTGACTCTTGTCCGTGCAATCCAACGAAAAGAGCCGGCATAACGCCGGCTCTTTTACGTTCGGGGAGGGTGAGACTTACTCTTCAAGTTCACCCATTCCGGTAATGTTGAAGCCGCCGTCCACGTACATGATCTCGCCGGTAATACCGGAGGACATATCAGAGCCGAGGAATGCAGCAGCATTACCCACTTCGTCGATGGTGACGTTTCGCCGCAGCGGCGCACGTCTGGCATTTTCGGCCAGCATCTTACGGAAGCTCTTGATGCCAGAGGCGGCCAGGGTCTTGATCGGACCCGCGGAAATGCCATTCACACGAATGCCGTCCCGGCCCAGGCTGGCGGCCATGTAGCGAACATTGGCTTCCAGGGAAGCCTTGGCCAAGCCCATCACATTGTAGTTCTGCAGAACCTTCTCAGCGCCCAGGTAGCTCAGGGTAATCAGCGAGCTGCCTTCATGCATCATGCCGCGGGCACCCTTGGCCAGCGCGACAAAGCTGTAGGAGCTGATATCGTGGGCAATGCGGAAGCCATCACGGGTGGTCACGTCGACGTAGTTGCCGTCCAGCTCGTGTCCAGGCGCATAGCCGACAGCATGCACAATGATGTCGATGTTGTCCCAGTGCTTGCCCAGCTCTTTGAAGACGTTTTCAATTTCTTCGTCGCTTGCGACATCGCAGGGGAAAGTCAGCTTGCTTCCCCACTGTTCGGCGAACTTCTCAACCCGTGGCTGAAGTTTTTCATTCTGGTAGGTAAACGCCAGTTCGGCACCCTCGCGGGCGAAGGCCTCGGCGATACCGTAAGCAATGGACAGTTTGCTGGCTACGCCAACGATCAGTGCTTTCTTGCCACTGAGGATTCCCATGGGTCGTTCTCCCTGTGTTCCTGATTTGCGAGCATTATCCCTGAGTGCTCTGGTCGGGGTAACGCTCAAATAGTCGTAGTTGGTTTCTGGTAAAAGAACGCGGCGTTCAGCAGTTCACGGGTGTACTCCGCCTGCGGTGCATCGAAAATCCTGGCCGCGTCACCATATTCCACGATCCGGCCATGCTGCAGCACCAGCAGCTTATGGCTCAGGGCGCGCACCACAGCCAGGTCATGGCTGATAAAGATATAGCTTAGACCATAACGGGTCTGGATAGCCCTCAACAGTTCAATGACCTGCTTCTGCACGGTGCGGTCCAGGGCGGATGTGGGTTCGTCCAGAATGATCAGGTCGGGCTGCAGCACCAGAGCCCGGGCGATGGCAATGCGTTGGCGCTGGCCGCCAGAGAATTCGTGTGGATAACGATGCCGTGCCTCCGGATCAAGGCCAACGTCGGTGAGCGCGCGAATCACTTTGCTGTCGTGTTCGGCTGCGTTTTCCGCGTCGTGGATCTCCAGCCCTTCGCGGACAATTTCGGCAATGGACATTCTGGGACTGAGGCTGCCAAACGGATCCTGAAAGACAATCTGCACGCGCCTTCGCCAGGGCCTGAAATCCTTCTGGTTAAGAAACGCCAGCTCCTCGCCCGCGAGGCGGATACTTCCGGTACTGGCGGTAAGCTTCAGCAGCGCATGGCCGATGGTGGTTTTGCCGCTGCCACTTTCCCCGACGATTCCGAGCGTTTCGCCGCGATTGAGCTGGAAATCGGCGCCCTGCACAGCGTGAAAGGATTCCTTCACCTTGCCCAAAAGGCTCTTTCGTATCGGGAAACGCACGTCCAGTCGCTCAACAGCCAGCAACGGTTCTGCACGTTTATCGAGGGGTAGGGGCGCCTCCGGGGGCTCGGCATCCAGAAGCTTTCGTGTATAGGGGTGTTGTGGGCTGGCAAACAGGGCATCGGTATCGGCCTCTTCCACGAGTTTGCCATGTTCCATGACGGCCACCCGGTCGGCGTACCGGCGAACGATGGTCAGGTCATGGGTAATCAGAAGAATGGCCATACCCAGTTTCTTCTGAAGGTCCCTGAGCAATTCGAGAACCTGTTTCTGGACGGTTACATCCAATGCCGTCGTGGGTTCGTCCGCGATAAGGAGATCGGGTTCATTGGCCAGTGCCATGGCGATCATCACCCGCTGTTTTTGCCCCCCCGACAACTGGTGGGGATAAGCGCCAAGCTTGCTTTCCGGGTTCTGTATCCCCACGAGTTGTAGCAGTTCCAGGCAGCGCTGTTTTGCCTGTGGCCCGCGCATTCCCTTGTGCAGTTCCAGGGTTTCGCCAATCTGCTTTTCCACGGTATGTAGCGGGTTAAGGGATGTCATGGGCTCCTGGAATATCATCCCGATCTCCCGGCCGCGGATCTGGCGCATGCGCTTCTCGGTGGCGGGCAGAAGATCTTCATCGCGGTACCGGATCTGCCCGCTGGGGTAGCTGGTGTGCCGCGCATCAAGGAGGCGAAGAATTGACAGTGCCGAAATGGATTTTCCGGAGCCGCTTTCGCCCACCAGTGCGAGGGTCTCGCCTTCACGGATTGCCAGTGACAGGGATTCGACGGCTGGAAGCCCGTGATCAAAACAGATGGAAAGATCGGAAATCTGAAGTAACTGGCTCATATCAGCTCTTCCTCGGATCGAAGGCATCGCGTACGGCTTCACCCACGAACACCAGCAAGGTGAGCATCAGCGACAGCGATACGAAGGCGGATATGCCCAGCCAGGGCGCATGCAGGTTGGCCTTGCCCTGGGCAATCAGTTCCCCCAACGAGGGTGAACCGGAGGGCAGACCAAAGCCCAGGAAATCCAGGGAGGTCAGGCCGGTAATTGCCCCCGTCAGAATGAACGGGAGGAAGGTCAGTGTGGCTACCATGGCATTGGGGAGTATATGCCGGAACATGATTTTGCGGTTGTCCAGACCCAGTGCACGGGCAGCTTTGACGTATTCGAAGTTACGGGCACGCAGGAATTCCGCACGGACCACATCCACCAGCCCCATCCAGCTGAACAGCAGCATGATGCCCAGCAGCCACCAGAAGTTTGGCTGCACAATGCTCGAGAGAATGATCAGCAGATACAGTACCGGCAGGCCGGACCAGACCTCGATAAAGCGCTGGCCCAGTAGATCAATTTTGCCGCCGTAAAAGCCCTGGATGGCGCCGACCACTACGCCGACAATGCAACTGGCGATGGTCAGGGTAAGGCCGAACAGAACCGAAATGCGGAAGCCATAGATCACCCGGGCTGCAACATCCCGGCCCTGATCGTCGGTCCCCAGCCAGTTCTCTGCACTCGGCGGCGCCGGTGACGGAACCTCGAGATCGTAATTGATGGTGTTGTAGCTGAACCGGATCGGTGGCCAGACCATCCACCCGTTGGCGCTTATCTCATCGGCGATAAAGGGATCGCGATAATCGGCTTCCGTGGGCAGGAAACCTCCAAAGGTTTCTTCCGGCACGGATTGGACCACCGGGAAGTAGAGGTCGCCTTTGTACGACACGACCAGCGGTGAGTCGTTGGCAATGAGCTCGGCGACCAGTGACAGGCCGAACAGGGCGAGAAAAATCCACAAAGACCAGAAACCCCGGCGGTTTTTCCGGAAGTTCCGCAGGCGCCGCTGTTGGATCGGAGTCAGAGACCGGAAACTCACGCACCCTCCCGGCTTTCAAAATCGATCCGCGGATCGACCAGGACGTAGGTAATGTCGCTGATCAGCTTCAGGATCAGGCCCATCAGGGTGAAGATATACAGGGTGCCGAAGATCACGGGATAGTCGCGGTTCAGGGCCGCCTCGAAACCGAGCAGCCCGAGCCCGTCGAGGGAGAAGATCACTTCAATCAGCAGGGAGCCCGTAAAGAACAGAGCGACAAGGACGCCTGGCAGGCTGGCAATCACGATCAGCATGGCATTGCGAAATACGTGGCCATACAGCACTTCTTTCTGGTCCAGACCCTTGGCGCGGGCGGTTACCACGTACTGCTTTCCGATCTCATCCAGGAAGGAATTCTTGGTAAGCAGGGTCAGGGTGGCAAAACCGCCGATCACATTTGCGGTGACGGGCAACGCCAGGTGCCAGAAGTAATCCCCGATTTTCTGGTACCAGGTAAGCTCGTCGAAATTCGAAGAGGTCAGGCCCCGGAGCGGAAACCAGTCGAAATAACTGCCCCCGGCAAACAACACGATGAGCAGTATCGCGAAGAGGAAGCCCGGAATGGCGTAGCCCACCACAATGGCTGAGCTGGTCCAGACATCGAACCTGGAGCCGTCTGTAACGGCTTTCCGGATGCCCAGGGGGATGGAAATAAAATAGATGATCAGCGTCGACCACAGCCCCAGGGAGATCGAAACGGGCATTTTATCGATTATCAGGTCGATGACGCTTTTTTCCCGGAAGAAGGAATCACCGAAGTTGAAGGTGGCGTAATCGCCAAGCATCTTGAAGAAGCGTTCGTGAGCAGGCTTGTCGAAGCCATACATCACTTCGATTTCTTTCAGAAGCTCATCGGGTATGCCGCGGGAACCACGCGTGTCGCCGGAAGAGTCGGCTACCTCGCCACCTGTTCCACCACCGGAAGCCCGGGCCAGCGCGCTGCCGCCGTGGCCTTCCATCTCAGCGATAAGCTGCTCAACGGGACCACCGGGGGCCGCCTGCACAATGACAAAGTTGAGCAGCATGATTCCGATCAGCGTGGGGATGATCAGCGCCAGACGCCTGAGTATGTAGATGCCCATTTGGCGGCGTTTTCCTCAGGGCTTCGCCCACCAGTTGTCCAGATCAATGCCGTTTTTCGGCGTCTCGGCTGGACGTTGCAGATGGTTCCAGTAGGCGACACGGTCGCTTCTCAGGTGCCAGTGAGGAATCACATAATAGTGGTGCAGCAGAACCCGGTCCAAGGCGCGAACCCGGTAAACCAGTTCCTCTCGGTTTGGCGCCTGAATGACCATGTTCACAAGCTCGTCGATCACCGGATCGCTCACGCCCATGTAATTCCGTGAGCCTTTGGCATCCACGGTGGATGAATGCCAGTATTCCCGCTGTTCATTGCCCGGGGAATCCGATTGGCCGAACACCTGGGTGATCATATCGAAATCGAATTCCCGCAGGCGCTGGATGTACTGGTTGCTGTCCACGAGGCGTACGGTCACATCGATACCGAGACGGCCGAGGTTGTTCTTGAAAGGCAGAACCACCCGCTCGAAGCTTTTCTGGAACAGCAGGATTTCGAACGCCAGTGGTTCGCCGGTTTCGCCGTGTACCATCTTGCCATCGCGGATGATATACCCGGCGGACTTGAGCAGACCCAGAGCCGTCCTCAGATTCTCGCGGAGGCCCTGCTGGCCTTCGGTGGTGGGTGGCTGGTACTCCTCGGTAAACACATCATCGGGCAACTGATCCCGGTAAGGTTCGAGTATTTCCAGTTCACGGCCGGTGGGGAGACCCGAGGAAGCGAGATCGCTGTTTTCAAAGTAGCTGTCAGTACGGGTGTACTGGTCGAAGAAGAGGTTCTTGTTGGCCCACTGGAAGTCGAAACCATAGGCCAGCGCTTCACGAACCAGCGGGTCGGAAAACACCTTTCTGCGGGTGTTGAAGGCAAAACCCTGCATGCCTGAAGGCCGGTGATGCTCGATGGCTTCCTTGATGATCATGCCGTTTTCGAAACGCTCCCCGGTGTAGGCTGTGGCCCAGTTCTTGGCAGAAGACTCCAACCGGAAATCGAAACTGCCGGCCTTGAACGCCTCCAGCGCCACGGTGTCATCGGTGTAGTAGTCGTAGGTGATCTGATCGAAGTTGAAGCGGCCATTCCGGACGCCAAGATCCTGTGCCCAGTAATCGTCAACCCGTTCGTAAGTAATCGACCGGCCTGCTTCGAAGTCACCAATCCGGTAGGGGCCACTGCCCAACGGCGGGTTGAGGCCATTCTTGCCAAATTCGCGATCGGCCCAGTAGTGTTGGGGCAGAATGGGCATCTGGCCGAGGATCAGCGGCAGCTCCCGATTGCTGGTTTCCTTGAAGTCAAAACGTACTCGCTGAGGGCTTTCTATCGTGACTGTTTCTACGTCAGCGTAGTAGTTCCGGAAGAAGGGATGCCCCTGGGTAGTAAGCGTGTCGAAGGAGAATTTCACATCCTCAGCGGTAATGGCTTCGCCATCGTGGAACCGCGCCTGTTCACGGATATTGAAAACCACATAGCTCCGGTCTTCGGGTGTCTCCAGGGATTCGGCAATCAGGCCGTAGGCCGAAAAGGGCTCATCGTCGGACGACTCAAGGAGTGTGTCATACAGATAGTTGCTGATGCCCGCGGCGGCAACACCCCGTATATCAAAAGGATTGAATGAGTCGAAGCCGTTGGCAACAACCGCCATTTTCAGGGTGCCGCCTTTCGGGGCTTCCGGATTCACGTAATCGAAGTGGCTGAACCCGGAAGGGTATTTGGTGTCCCCGTGCATGGCAATGCCATGTGCTGGCATTGCCTCGTCGGCGACGGAAAAGGGTGAGATAAGCGGTGTGGCAATAAGTGCCAGGGCTGATAAAAACGACGTAAGGGATGAGGCTTTCCGTGTTCTTGTCATAAGTCTCGCACGTCAGGGACTGTTTCGGATATCAACGTAGAGTACCAGACTTTGCCCGGGTTGCAGATAACGGGCGGTATTCAGATCGTTCCAGCTTGCGATGTCCCGCACATTCACGGAAAACCTGCTGGCAATCCGGGCAAGGGAGTCGCCTTTGCGCACCCGGTAGCCTACTTTCCGAACCATAGCCTTACCACGGCCACTGTTGGCTGCCACAACCGTCGGCTGACTGGTTTTGGACCAGATGACCAGTTCCTTGCCGGGTATCAGCGGATCGCCCGGCGCCATACCGTTCCAGGCAGCAACTTCACGTACGGACACCCGGTGCTCGCGGGCAATGTCCCAGAAGGTGTCGCCCTTGCGCACCGTGTAACGAACCTTGTTACCGTCCCGCTTACGCTCCTGTTTGCGCTCAAGGCGCTGGGAGGCGCTCAGGGCGTAAGCATCGCTGCCCTTGGAAGCAAAGGGAATCATCAGGCGCTGGCCAATTCGTATCAGGTCGCTGTCCAGATTGTTGACCTGCTGCAGCACTGACGGCGTTGTGGAGAACTTGCGGGAGATCGAATTGAGACTGTCTCCGGATTTGACTTCGTAGTTGCGCCAGGACACCCGTTGATTGGCTGGAATTTCAGCCAGGGCGGCACGGAACGTCTCCGCATTCCCAACCGGAACGAGCAACCGGTGAGGTCCATCCGGCGAAGTTGCCCAGCGATTGTAGGAGGGGTTCAGGAGGTAGATCTCGTCGACATCTACTCCGGCCAGTTCTGCCGCCTGGGCAAGGTCGAGCTGGGAGCCGGTATCAACAACTTCGAAGTAGGGTTCGTCTTTCAGCGATGGCAGTTCAATGCCATAGGCCTCGGGATTGTCGAATATTTTCGCCAGAGCAATCAGTTTGGGGACGTAGTGTCTGGTCTCCCGGGGCAGGTGAAGAGACCAGAAGTCTGTCGGCTTGTTGGCGTTCCGGTTGCGGCGCATGGCGCTGGAAACCGTGCCGCCGCCGCTGTTGTAGGCGGCAAGGGCGAGCGTGTGGTCGCCATCAAACCGGTTTGCGAGGCGCTCGAGATAGGTCAGGGCAGCGTCGGTTGCGGCGATGACGTCACGACGGTCATCGTGCCACCAGCTCTGTGTCAGGCCAAAGTATTTGCCCGTGGAGGGAATGAATTGCCAGAGACCGGCCGCGCGCCCATGGGAGTACGCAAACGGATCGAACGCGCTTTCAACAACGGGGAGCAGAGCATATTCGGCAGGCAAGCCCCGCTTTTCGGTCTCGTTGACGATATAGTGAAGGTAGCGACTGCCGCGTTCCACAACCCGGTCAATGTAGCCGGGATGTCGGGCATACCAGTTCAACTGGTCCCGAACCCGTTCATTGTCGATATCGTGATCCAGAACAAATCCTGAGCGCAGTCTTGCCCACAGATCTTGCTCAACTGCCTCCGCCTCAGCGGTTTTCTGAACCGGATTGTCGAGCTTCTCCCGGGCATCCCTGGCAGCATCCTTCAATTCCGGAGCAATAGCTTCGTCCAGCGGCTCGTCGCGGGCAGCGTCACGGTTTTCTCCGGTCTCGACAGCTTTCTTGAGCCCTTCATCGCCCGCGGCGACCGTGACTTCCTGTGTGTTCAGCGGGCTTTGCTCTCCCTGGCTGATCAGGCTGGTGCAGCCACTTGCGAGGGCTCCGGCGAAAAACAAAAACGACAATCGTCTGGCCGACATAACAGCATCCGGGTTCAGGTTGAGGCCGGATTCAGCATCTGAAACTCCGGCATATTGAACAATTTACGGTCACAATTTTGAAATGATTCTATGGGACCGATTAAAAAGGGGTCAAGAAACCTCTCGTTACGGCTCTGAGAGGATTTGTTAAGTGCGTATCACCAGGCGTCAGAAATTATCCTTGCCGTGGCGAATGGCCGCAAAAATAGCGTTATCGGAATCGGCGGGCAGGCCGCGGCTTGAGCAATAGGCCCGGGCGGAGTCCACTACCGCCGGATCATCCCACCGCAGAAACGGATTGAGCCGTTTCTCGTTCTCGAGGATTGAAGGAACCGTCGGTTCTCCTGCATCGCGGGCGGCCTGACACTCCTGCTCGAACGTCCGGAGACCTTCGTCTTCCGGCAACCAGCTGCGGGCAAAGCGCAGGTTCGCGAGGGTGTACTCGTGGGCGCAGTAAACGGCGGTCTTGCCAGGCAGCGCCCGGAGGGTCTGAAGAGACTGACGCATCTGCTCCGGTGAGCCCTCGAACAGACGTCCGCATCCACAGACAAAAAGGGTATCGCCACAGAAGAGAACCGGCCGACCATTTACCTCGACGTCGGTGAAGTAGGCAATATGATCGAGAGTATGGCCGGGAACGCCCAGGACCTGGAAGGTGATATCTTCCCAGATCACCTCGTCACCGGGATGAACCAGGTTGGTACTGCCTTTGTAGGGCGAATCCGCGGGGCCCGTTACCCTGCAATCCGGAAAACGGGAGAGCAATTCTTTGACACCGCCGACATGGTCCGGATGATGGTGGGTCACCAGAATGGTATCCAGGGTCAGTCCGTTCTCGGCCAGATGGTCCAGGACCGGTTGGGCCTGGCCCGGGTCCACGATCAGCGCCTTGTCGCTGGCGGTGTCGGAAAGGCACCAGATATAGTTGTCACTGAAGGCGGGTATGGCGGAAATGGTCAGCATAGGGCCCCACATGTGCTTATCGAATGTGACTGATATGATAGAGCATTAAATACAAGGCCCCAACCATGGGAAAGGGCTTCCTGGAGTGGCGCATTGGTGAGTGAATCCGAGGCAGTTGATTATTCCGCCAGACATGAGAGCTTTGAGCGCTGGTTCCAGACCCCGCTTGGTCGGGCACTGTTGGCCGACCAGAGACGCTTTGTCGACGCCGAGCTACAGCGTCTGACAGGCGCCAGGCAGTTGCAGGTGGGGATCAGCCATCGGCTGCCATTGGCTACCGGCACGGATTTTTCCCAGAAGATCATGACAGCGCCAAGATGGTATCCCCATATTCCGGATGGAGTCGCAATCTGCGATGCCGACGAGCTGGCCTTTCCCGGTGACTCGATGGATCTTGTCGTGCTGCATCACACGGCCGATTTCTCTCCTTACCCTCACCAGGTGATTCGCGAGGCGGCGCGCGTGCTCCGGGGAGAGGGCACGATGGCCCTGTTTGGTTTTAATCCTCTGAGCCTCTGGGGTGCGCGCAAACTGATCTCCAGGAGTAGCGAGGGCCCGTGGGGCGGTCGTTTCCTCTTGCGTGGACGCATGGAAGACTGGCTGCACTTGCTGGGCTTCAATGTTGAAGCGTCGATTACCCGGTTTTTCAGGCCACCACTGCAGCGCAGTGGTCGCAAGCCGACGAGCCGGATTGACAACCGTTTGTCCGGAAATCGACTCCTGCCAGTAGGCGCCTATTACTGTATCCTTGCCAAAAAACGCGTCCACGCCCGGTTGCCGAGGCGCCCCGTCTGGCGCCAAAGCAAGGTGATTGCTCTGCCGGGCACCGGTACCGTTGGCGCCTCCCGAGGTTGCAGCCGCAGTGGCTCGCCGATTAACAGACCGAAGTGAATCACCGAAAATTAAATCAGGAGGCTGAATGACCGGCAAGGTAACCCTCTATACGGATGGCGCCTGCAAAGGCAACCCCGGGCCCGGCGGCTGGGGCGTGGTTTTGCGCTATGGCGACAATCGAAAGACCCTGCACGGCGGGGAGACGAATACCACGAACAACCGCATGGAATTAATGGCAGCCATCCGTGGTCTGGAGGCCCTGAAGCGCCCGTGCGAGGTGGAGCTGTTTACGGATTCGCAGTACGTGCGCAAAGGCATTACGGAATGGATGGCAGGCTGGAAGCGGAACGGCTGGAAGACCTCCGCGAAAAAGCCCGTGAAGAACGAAGATCTCTGGCGCGAGCTGGATGCCGAAGTGGCCCGGCACCAGATTAACTGGCACTGGGTAAAAGGGCACTCTGGTGTTCCTGACAATGAGCTGGCGGATGAACTGGCCAATCGCGGTGTCGACGAGCTTTCCGGCGCATAGATTCAGAGCGCATAAATACAGTTAACCAGGTACAGGCAATGAGACAGATCGTACTGGATACAGAAACCACGGGTATCGACCCGGCAGAAGGTCACCGGATCATCGAGATCGGTTGTGTTGAATTGATGGAGCGCCAGCTCACCGGCCGCAACTACCATGTCTATATCAACCCGGACCGGGAAGTAGAGGCTGAGGCGATCACTGTTCACGGCATCACCAACGAGTTCCTTGCCGACAAACCCCGTTTCGCGGAAATCGCCGATGAGTTCTTCGAGTTCATCAAGGGCGCCGAGCTGGTTATCCATAACGCTGCGTTCGACGTCGGCTTCATGGACTCGGAATTCGCCCGTCTCAAGCCGGTACGGAAAACCGCGGACCACTGCGGAATCGTGGACTCGCTCGCTATCGCAAGGGCCCGTCACCCGGGGCAGAAGAACAACCTTGATGCGCTCTGCAAGCGCTACGGTGTGGACAACAGCAACCGTGACCTCCACGGCGCGTTGCTGGATGCGGAGATCCTGGCCGATGTTTACCTCCTGCTTACCGGTGGCCAGACCGCGCTGTCACTGGATGCCGGATCCGAGAACGGCGGCGGTAACGGCGGAATTCGAAGGCTGCCTGCTGACAGAGCGCCCCTGTCGGTGGTTCGTGCCTCCAGTTCAGAGGCCGAAGCCCACAAAGAGTTCATGTCCCTGCTCGAAAAACAGGCGGGCGAAACTGTGTGGGGTAAACTCCAGAGCCCGGAATGAGAACTGGGTCGGGCTGTACCAAATGTTACATTCCGCCTTTCTTGAGGTACTTGAGTTTTATGTTATAAGTAATGATAAGTTCGCCAGTTTTTTGCGAACTGGCTTTGGCCGGAAAAGGGGTTAGCCGGCCCAGAACAAAAAGGCCTGGTACGCGACAGCCGGACCAGTGACCACCAAAGAGGATGCGGTAGTCTCCGCAACATTAACGGGAAGCGTTTATGGTTCAGTCGTCTCTCGCGACGAAATCGCAGTCGTTTGATCTGGTCAAAAGTGAAATAGAGCAGACCATCAAGCAGGCAGAATCCAGCCTTGAACGCTTTCAGGAAAACCGCGAAAGGGGTGAGGATCTCCAGAACTGTGTTGATTTCATCAACCAGTTGCGGGGCATTTTTATTCTGGTGGAGCTGCGGGGCGGAACCCTGCTGTGCCAGGAAGCAGTAACTATGGCCAACGACGTTCCCGTTGGCGCTAATGACGACAAAAACATCCTCCTTACTACCCTCAATAGCGCTCTGTTCATTCTTCGGCGCTATGTCGAGTACTATCATCAGCAGCGCGAAGACCATCCCGAGCTGTTGCTTCCCGTGATCAATGACCTCCGAGAGGCCCGCCGGGAAAAACCCTATCCCGAATCCTGTTTTTTTGATGTCGATGTCAAAGAGAGGCCGGATTTTTGTGCCGGTTTGTCATTGCAGCCGTTTGAAGGCAATGAGGCGGATTACGAAGTCATGGCGCGTCGCATGCGCCTGACCTTCCAGGTTGCGCTTTTGGGAATTCTTCGCGACCGGAACGATGTGGTAAACAAGAAATTGATTGGCCGCGCTTCGAGAGGACTTGCCCGCCTTTGCCAGGGCGCACCTATGGGGCAGATGTGGTGCCTTGTCGGCATTGTTGCGGACACCATGCTTGATCGCGCTATGGTCTTTAACAAGGCCCGCAAGCGCATGTTCATGCGGATCGAGAAGTACGCCCGGGAAGTGGTGTACGTGGGCAAGGTTGCCACGGGTAAAGACGCGCCGGATTCGCTGATTCGGGATCTGGTCTATCTGCTGTACCGCAGCGGGTCTGCTAACCCTGAAGTTACCGAGGTGTTATCCGCTTACCATCTCGCGCCGGCGGATTTTCCGGATTCTATGCTGGAAGCCCATGCGCGCAGGTTGTACGGTCCTGGCAGTGATGTCCTTAAATCCCTGTCAGAAGCGCTGCAGGATGAACTGAACCAGTTGAAGGACAAGCTGGACATCATTGAACGCGGTATCGAGCCGGATCTGGCGGAGCTGTCTTCGATTGCCGATGCCCTCGAACGACTGGCCAACACTTTGGTGATGCTTGACCTGAACAAGCTGGCGGGCGTTTCAAGAGAAGAGGCGAGCAAGCTTCGGGGTTGGGAAGCAGAATCTCGCTTGCCAGGTGATGATGAACTGTATCGACTCGCCGATTCCGTCCTGGGAATCGAAGACGCCGTCATGCAGATCGTGACCCGCGGCATCACGTCGGAAACCGACGCGTTGGCCGGTGGTGAACGCAAGCGGGAGGAGTCTGTCTACCTCCGTGAGGCGCTCTATGTCGTGGCTGACGAAGCCCGTGGGGCATTGACCCTGGCAAAGCGTGCAATCACCGCTTTTATCGAATCCGACTACGACAAACTGCATCTTGCCAATCTGCCAGCAACCCTGCACAGCATCTGGGGTGGCCTGCAAATGGTGAATGATCCTGGAGCCGCCGGGGTTCTCGAGCGGGTTGCGGCTTCAATCCAGGAGCGCTTGCTGGATGCGAAGGAAGCGCCAGCCGCCCAGGTGCTCGAGGCGCTGGCGGACGCTCTGACTTCGCTGGAGTACTGCATCGAGAGTATTGGCAAAAGCGAAGACCGCAACGTAGATCTACTGAAACTGGCTGAATCGTCGCTGGACGATGTAGGTTTGTAGTTCCATGTCCCACACGCTCGCTATCATTGTACTGGCCGCTGCCGGCGCTGTGATGGTTATAGCGGGCCTGCTGTTTTTCAGGCACCCCCGATGGTTGCTCACCTGGATTAAAGGAACAGCGGTTTTCGGTGTCATTCTGGCCGGTTTATATGTCCTCGTGATTGCGGTAAATCTGAGCAGCTATCATTCACTGGTAGGCTTGCAGACCGCGGCAAGCATCTCCACCCAGAGACAGGCCGAACAGATCTGGCAGGTTTCCCTTCAGAGTCAGGATGGGTTGTCTGTGGTGAGAACGCTGCAGGGCGATCAATGGCAGATTGACGCCAGGATTCTCCGTTTTACCGGCCCCTTCCGTTGGCTTGATATCGCTCCCGGTTACCGGCTCGAGCAATTGAGTGGGCGTTACACGTCGCTTGAGCAGGAGAGGTCGGCTCCGAGGACTTCCATAGGCCTCGCTGAAGGCATCTGGCCTGATCTCTGGCAGTGGGACCGTCAATTCAACTTGCCGTTTGTGGAGGCCGTGGACGGAAGCATGACGTTCATGCCAATGCGGGATGGGGCTGTTTTCGAGGTAAAGCTATCCTCTTCGGGTCTGGTTGCTGTTCCGGTAAACGAGCAGGCGAGGGAAGCCGTGCAGTTCTGGAATCAATAGATTCTCGGGCATAAAAAAAGCCTGCGTCGAGACGCAGGCTTTTTTGTGCTTGACGGGGGGCAATCAGCCCATCTTGAACAGTTCGCCCAATTTGGTTGCCAGCATCATATCGCCTTCGGCGCGCAGTTGACCTGCCATGAATGCCTGCATGCCGTCGGTCTCGCCTGAAACGATGCCCTGCAGGGTTTCGGAGTTCATGATCAGGGTAACGGATGGATCGTCATGGGCGCCTTCGTGCATTTTGCAGGTGCCGTCATTAATAACGAGGTGGTAGGTCTTGTCGTCCTCGATGTCGAACTGGAATACCAGGTCCAGGCCTTGAGCTGCGTCTGCGTTGAAATTCTGTTCGAGTTGTTCAAATACCTGAGCTACAGACATTGTTTTACCCTTTTGATGGTTGTCTAGTCATGATCACGACGGCTTGATGTCCCTGGCTGCACGAGCCTGATCGGGTGCCCGGGTAGAGCCGACCTCGCAATCCGACTTTATGGTGAGTGGTCGGCCCTGTCAAGATCGATCGAACGCTTGTTTTAATTTTTTTGCTCTCCTTATCACCATAAATTCGGTAAGTTACACTCTTGTTCCCGCACACTGAGTTGGAGAAGCACTTTGGAGTTCCTGACAGAATACGGTTTGTTTTTGGCCAAGATCGTTACTTTCGTGGTGGCGGCCCTGGTAGTGATCTCTGTCATCATGTCCGCGGCCCAGAAGGATCGGGGCGATCATGAGGGCGAGGGAGAACTCAAGATCCGGAAACTCAACGAGAAATACGAAAAGCTGCGTGAATCGATTCAGTCACGGCTGATGTCTGATCACCAAAGAAAGGTGTTCCAGAAGGCCCGGAAAAAGGCTCAGAAGGCGGAGAAGAAAGCGGCCAAGGCCGCGAAGAATACCGATGAGCAGGATGACAGTCGTGGTCGCGTCTATGTTCTGGATTTCGACGGCGATATCAAAGCCAGCGACACAGATCCGCTTCGCAGGGCAATTACTGCGGTGCTGAGTATTGCCGATCCGGAAAAAGACGAAGTGGTTATCCGCCTCGAAAGCGGTGGTGGGCTGGTTCATTCCTATGGCCTTGCGGCCGCCCAGCTGGACCGGATTCGCAGCAAGGGTCTTCGCCTCACCGCCTGCGTTGACAAGGTGGCGGCCAGTGGAGGCTACATGATGGCCTGCGTCGCAGACAGGATCGTTGCTTCGCCCTTTGCCATCCTGGGCTCGATCGGTGTGGTTGCCCAGCTTCCGAATTTCCATCGTTTCCTCAAGAAGAACGACGTGGACTTCGAGGTGCTCACCGCTGGAGAGCACAAACGCACCATGACTATATTTGGTGAAAACACCGATAAAGGCCGACAGAAATTTCTGGAAGATCTTGAAGACACTCACGGTCTTTTCAAAGAGTATGTCAGCGAACGCCGGCCGGACCTGGACATTGCAGCCGTTGCCAATGGAGATATCTGGTTCGGCAAGCGAGCGCTCGAAGTGAAACTGATCGACGAGATCAAGACCTCCGACGAATATCTCATTGAAGCCTGCGACCGGGCAGACGTAGTCTCAGTGGCATATCAGCGCAAGCGGACCCTTCCGGAAAAACTCGGATTGGCCACCAGTTCGGCGCTTGAACACACTGTCTGGAAAGTCCTGGGCGCCTTCCGCAACCAGAAGTTCCAGTAGACCACCGAAAGCGGAGAAGAATGATGACCACCAATTCCGAATTCAAGGCCTGGCGCGTTGAAGAGCAGAACGGCGAGTATGTCGGTGCGGAGAAATCTTTGAGTACTGCCGACCTTCCTGATGGTGACGTCCTGATACGGGTAAGCCACTCTTCTCTCAACTACAAGGATGCGCTGTCGGCTTCCGGCAATAAGGGCGTTACCCGTTCCTTTCCCCATACCCCGGGTATTGATGCAGCAGGAGAGGTCGTCGATTCCGCCACTGGCAACCCCTCGAACGGCAGTCCGGTTATCGTGACCGGGTACGACCTGGGCATGAATACAGACGGCGGTTTTGGCGAATACATCCGCGTACCTGCCGCCTGGTGTGTTCCCATGCCGGAAGGATGGAACGCTCGTACCGCTATGATCTATGGCACCGCCGGCCTCACCGCCGGTCTCTGTGTTCAGAAGCTTCTGACTATGGGCGCCAAGCCGGAGCAGGGCAAAGTCGCTGTTTCAGGAGCCTCCGGTGCCGTTGGCACCGTTGCGGTGGAACTGCTTGCCAAACTTGGGTTCGACGTCGTCGCCATAAGCGGCAAGGCCGACCATGCAGACGATCTCAAAGCTCTTGGGGCTAAAGAAGTTGTGGGTCGTGAAACCCTGGCCGAGGATAAGAAACCCCTCGTTAAACCGGCATTTGCGAACGCTGTCGATACGGTGGGTGGTAGCCCATTGGCCGAACTGCTCAAGCAGATCAAGCCTGGTGGCTCAGTATCCTGTTGTGGTCTCGTAGCCGGTCCGGGCCTTCAGTCCACCGTGCTGCCGTTTATCCTGCGAGGCGTGAATCTGCTGGGTGTCGATTCGGTAGAGATTCCCCTGCCAGAGAAAGAAGCGGTATGGAAGAAATTCGCCGGGGAGTGGGCGTGTCCGAAGACCGAAGCGTCTGCCCGGGATATCGGTCGCAGTGAGCTGGATGGGGCGCTGAAGGCGTTCTTGAAAGGTGAATCAGCCGGCAAGATTGTCCTGGATCACTCTAAATAAGAAGCGACTCCAACCGATAAGATGGAATAGAAGAGAGGGAAAAGCCCCTCTCTTCGTACTCTAAAGCTTCATAACTAGGAGGCCCGACGCCGGAACAGCGGGATCTCCGTATCGGTCGCGGCCTGGTAGCCCTGGCTGAAGAAGTTCAGGCACCGCGCAGCTTTGTTGATGTCCTTGTCAGCCCGAAGGACATAAGCATCGAATCCGCAGCGCTTCATGAACTGCAGCTGATCCAGCAACACGTCTCCAATCGCCCGAAGCTCATTCTTGTAGCCGAAACGTTCACGCAGTAGCCGGCCAATGCTGTAACCACGCCCGTCACTGAACTTCGGAAAATTCACAGCAATTACCGGCAGTTCGTTCACCCGACCGTCCAGAATCTCCGGCTCGTCGTGGCTGTCGAACCACACGCCAATCTCCTGCCGTCCGGTAAAATGCTCATAGCCTGCCAGCCAGAGATCCGCAGGGATTAACGCCGGCTGGTCGGCCGGAATATCCAGCGATTCGCCCTCGGCGGGGCGGGGCACCACTACCCAGTTGTCCTGGCGGATGCTGCCATCCGGAGAAATAACGTTAGGCATAAACCCGCTCCTTGAATGGATCAATTCCTACGCGGCGATAGGTGTCGAGGAAGGTTTCCTCTTCCGTGCGCTTGTCCACGTAGACATCAATGATCTTTGAAATCACCTTGGGCATCTCATCCCGTGCAAAGGAAGGCCCCAGAATCTTGCCGATTGAGGCATCATGATGGGACGACCCGCCCAGACTGATTTGATAGAACTCCTGGCCTTTCTTGTCGACACCGAGAACACCAATGTTGCCGACGTGGTGGTGGCCGCAGGCATTCATGCAGCCGGAAATGTTCAGATCGATATTGCCCAGGTCGTACAGATAATCCAGATCATCGAACTGCCGCTGGATGGCCTCGGCCACCGGGATGGACTTGGCATTGGCCAGGGCGCAGTAATCACCGCCGGGGCAGCAGATAACATCAGTCAGGGTGTTCAGGTTCGCGGTACCGAAACCCATGGGCGTAATCGCCTGCCACAGTTCAAACAGCCGATCCTGGCGCACATCGGCCAGCACCACGTTCTGTTGGTGAGTGACCCGGATTTCACCGAAGCTGAACTCGTCTGCCAGATCGGCAATCTGTTCAAGCTGCTTGTCACTGACATCGCCAGGAGGAGTGCCGGTTTTCTTCATCGTCAGGGAGACGATGGCATAGCCTGCCTTCTTGTGGGTGTCCACGTTGTGGGTCAGCCACTGGTCAAAGCCCCGGTTCTCAAACCGCTGGCTGGCCAGCAGGTCCGTGGCATTGTCGATAGCCGCGTAATCCGGTTCGGTAAAGTAGGCCTGGATGCGTTGAATCGCCTCGGGCGTCAGCCGGGTCGGGGATTCCTTGATATGCTGCCACTCTGCTTCCACTTTTTCAGCAAAGCCCTCAGGGGTCAGAGCCTTCACCAGAATCTTGATCCGGGCCTTGAACTTGTTGTCGCGCCGACCGTATCGGTTATAGACGCGAAGCACGGCCTCCAGGTAGGTCAAAAGATCCAGTTCCGGCAGGAAATCGCGAATTACCGGCCCGACCATGGGCGTACGGCCAAGACCACCGCCCACGTGTACCCGGAAACCGAGATCGCCGGCCTCGTTGCGTACCATCTGAAGCCCGATGTCGTGCACCTGGATGGCGGCTCGATCGGTTTGCTCGGAAGCGTTCACGGCAACCTTGAATTTCCGCGGCAGGAAGGCAAATTCCGGATGGAACGTGGACCACTGGCGAATGATTTCGCAGTAGGGCCGCGGATCCGCAATCTCGTCCGACTGAACACCGGAGAACTGGTCTGTGGTGGTATTACGAATGCAGTTGCCGCTGGTCTGGTTGGCGTGCATTTCCACTTCAGCGAGTTCTGCAAGAATGTCGGGAACGTCTTCCAGCGCCGGCCAGTTAAGCTGCACATTCTGGCGAGTGGTGAAGTGCGCATAGCCTTTGTCGTAGTCCCGGGTGATTCGCGCAAGCCGGCGAAGCTGGTCTGAGCGCATCATGCCGTAAGGAACACAGATCCTGAGCATGGGGGCAAGACGCTGAACGTACAGGCCGTTCTGCAGGCGAAGGGGAAGAAACTCGTCTTCAGCCAACTCCCCGGCCAGCGCTCTTTCGGTCTGGTCACGGAACTGGGCAACCCTCTCGGCAGCCATTTGCCGATCGTGTTCATCATATACGTACATAGTGGGAAGATCCTGCTTGAAAGCGACATATCCAGGCCGACGGCCTTATATCTGACGGGAAGGATAACAGCGGGTTTTTATTCTTAAAATGATTATTTCAAAATATGTTTATCGACTCAGGCGATAAGCAGAAGGAACAAGGGACTGGACGAATATCAATTAACTGCTTAACTTGGAGGATGACGTTAGCAGTGTGCGCTGCTGCCGTGATAACAAGAAAAACACGAGACAAAAACTCGGAAAGAGGAACAGACATGAAAAAGACCGCACGTTCTGACAGTCAGGCCGATGCCGTTGCCGCAGTGCTGCTGGTGGTTCTTGCCGTGGCTTTCGCGGTGGTCTGGGTAGCTGGCCAGTAGTCTACTGGCTCGCCAGGACCAGATTTACAATAACGATCAGGCCTACAACAAAGCTGGCTGTGAACAGAATGCCGGCAATGATGTAAGGCCAGGGGCTATGGCTTGAAAAGTCCTCTTCCCGGCGCTTGTCGGACTGAACTCCGAACGCGCCTGCGAGTATGCTTTGCATGACTTTCAATACGCCAGGTCCACGCGGCTTTTTTTCGTCCCGTTTTTCCGCTTCTGAAGATTCAGTCATACATCCGCCCCTGATCTGTGCTTCACCCGAAGCTTACTCTGCCGGATCGTACGCCAGGCTTGGCGCAAGCCAGCGTTCTGCCTCGGCCTTGGAAATGCCTTTGCGTTCAGCATAGTCCTCAACCTGGTCAGCGCCAATTTTCCCTACCGCAAAATACTTGGATTCCGGATGCGCAAAGTACCAGCCGGAGACGGCAGCGGTCGGGAACATGGCAAAGTGCTCGGTCAACTCAATGCCTGCAGTATCAGTGGCCTCAAGCAAATTGAACAAGGTTGCCTTCTCCGTGTGGTCCGGGCACGCCGGGTAGCCGGGTGCCGGACGTATTCCGCGGTACCTTTCCTTGATCAGGTCATCGTTGGCCAGCTTTTCATCAGCGGCATAGCCCCAGAACTCCTGGCGAACCCGCTCGTGCATCCGCTCGGCGAAAGCTTCTGCCAGGCGGTCGGCCAACGCCTTCACCATAATCGCGTTATAGTCGTCGTTGGCATCTTTGAACTCTACCGAGAATTCTTCTGCACCAATGCCGGTGGTGACCGCGAAACCGCCCACGTAGTCCACCGTCCCGGAGCCTTCAGGCGCGACAAAATCCGACAGCGCCATCATGGGTTTGCCCGGTGCCTTTTCATCCTGCTGACGGAGGTGGTGCAGAGTAGTCAGCTCCTCGGTGCAGGATTCGTCCGTGTAAAGCACAACATCGTCACCGCGGCGGTTGGCTGGCCAGAAACCGATGACGCCACGGGCAGAGACCCGCTTTTCATCAATCATCCGGTGCAGAATCTTCTGGGCATCGTCAAAGAGGTGGCGGGCAGCCTCGCCACGCTTCGGGTCATCAAAAATGGCCGGGTACTTGCCAGAAATATCCCAGGACATGAAGAACGGCGTCCAGTCGATGTAGTCCACCAGCTCGTTGAGGTCATATTCCTCGAACACCCGGATGCCGGTGAAAGCCGGCTTTGGAGGCTGGTAGCCTTCGAAGGAGATGTCGGGGGCGCGATCACGAGCTTCCTTCAGGGAAACCAGCTTGGTGCGGTCACCCCGGTTCTTGCGGCGCTCGCGGATTTCGTCATATTCAGTTCGGGCGGCTTCCACAAACTCGGGCTTCGCATTCTTGCTCAGAAGCTGGGATGCGACGTTCACGCAGCGGGATGCGTCCGACACGTACAGCGCGATGTCGTTCTTGTACTGGGGCTCGATTTTTACCGCGGTATGCGCCTTGGAAGTTGTTGCGCCACCGATCATCAGCGGAATGTTGAAATCGAGTCGTTGCATCTCGCGAGCCACGTGGACCATTTCGTCCAGAGACGGTGTAATCAGACCGCTCAGACCAATAAGGTCGACATCGTGTTCTTTTGCAGCAGCGAGGATCTTGTCGCAGGGCACCATCACACCCAGGTCAATCACCTCATAGTTGTTGCATTGCAGGACCACTCCCACGATGTTCTTGCCGATATCATGGACATCGCCCTTTACCGTGGCCATCAGGATCTTGCCCTTGGCTTTCTGGTCTTCCGTTTTCTCCGCTTCGATGTAGGGAATCAGGTGTGCAACAGCCTGTTTCATGACGCGGGCGCTTTTGACCACCTGGGGCAGGAACATCTTGCCATCGCCGAAGAGGTCTCCGACCACGTTCATGCCATCCATCAATGGGCCTTCAATGACCTCAATGGGATGTGTGGCTCTCTGGCGGCAGGCTTCGGTATCGTCCACGATATAGGTGGTAATGCCTTTGACCAGTGCATGTTCCAGGCGCTTCTCCACCGGCCATTCACGCCAGGCCAGGTCTTCCTCCTGGGTTTTGCCGCCTTTGCCTTTGTAGCGTTCGGCGATCTCAAGGAGCCGGTCGGTGGAATCATCACGGCGGTTCAGGACAACATCTTCCACCAGCTCTTTGAGCTCCGGATCGATTTCATCGTAGATCACCAGTTGGCCGGGGTTCACGATGCCCATGTTCATCCCCGCCTTGATGGCGTGGTAGAGGAACACCGAGTGGATGGCTTCACGGACTACATCATTGCCGCGGAACGAGAAGGACACGTTGCTCACGCCGCCGGAAATTGAGGCGTGGGGCAGGTTTTCCCGAATCCAGCGGGTGGCGTTGATGAAATCCACCGCGTAGTTGTTGTGTTCCTCGATGCCTGTGGCAATGGCAAAGATGTTCGGATCAAAAATGATATCCGCCGGGTTGAAGCCGATGCCGGTCAACACGTCGTAAGAGCGCTTGCAGATCTCGGTCTTGCGCTCGTAGGTGTCTGCCTGGCCCTGTTCGTCAAAGGCCATTACCACCACGGCGGCGCCATAGCGCATGCAATCTCTGGCGCGCTTGACGAACTCCTCTTCGCCTTCCTTGAGACTGATGGAGTTCACAACCGCCTTGCCCTGGATGCAGCGCAATCCTGCTTCGATCACATCCCACTTGGAGGAGTCGATCATGATCGGCACCCGGGAGATATCCGGCTCGGAGGCGACGAGGTTCAGGAAGGTGACCATCACCTCTTTCGACTCCAGCATGCCCTCATCCATGTTGATGTCGATGATCTGGGCACCGTTTTCCACCTGATCACGGGCGACGCTGAGGGCCTCTTCGTATTGCTCTTCCTTGATCAGACGCAGGAAGCGCTTGGAGCCGGTGACGTTGGTCCGCTCACCCACGTTGATAAACAGAACATTGTCGTCGCCTGTGAACGGCTCAAGGCCAGAAAGACGCAACGCTTTCGGGCGTTCGGGAATCTTCCGGGGCGGGTACTTGGACACCGCCTGGGCGATGGCTTCGATGTGATCCGGCCGGGAGCCACAGCAGCCACCGATGATGTTCAGAAAACCGTCACGGGCGAAGCCTTCGATGATCTCGGCCATTTCCTCGGGTGTCTGATCGTATTCACCAAACTCGTTGGGAAGGCCGGCATTCGGGTGGGCGCTGACATAGGTTTCCGCCTTTGCAGACAGCTCTTCCACATAAGGTCGCAGGGCGTCGGCCCCCAGTGCGCAGTTCAGGCCAACGGATATGGGTTTGGCGTGGGCCACCGAATTCCAGAAAGCCTCGGTGGTCTGACCGGAAAGGGTTCGGCCGGAGGCATCGGTAATGGTGCCGGAAATCATGATCGGCAGGGTGATGCCGCTGTCCTCAAAATACTGCTGAGTGGCGTAGATCGCCGCTTTCGCGTTCAGCGTATCGAAAATGGTTTCAATCAGGATCAGGTCGCAGCCGCCTTCGACCAGGCCTCCTACCGCTTCGTAGTAGTTATCGACCAGGGTCTGGAAATCGACATTGCGGTAGCCCGGGTTATTGACATCCGGTGAGATGGAGGCGGTCCGCGATGTCGGCCCGACGGCACCGGCAACAAATCGCGGCTTTTCCGGGTTTTTCGCGGTGTACTCATCCGCGATCTGCCGGGCCAGTTCGGCTGCGGCCACGTTCAGTTCCCTGGCAATCGCTTCCAGCCCATAGTCCGCCTGGGAAAGCTGGGTGGAGTTAAAGGTGTTGGTCTCGATAATGTCTGCGCCGGCGTCCAGGTAGTCCGCGTGGATGTTGCGGAGCAGGGCGGGCTGGGTCAGGTTCAGCAGGTCATTATTGCCCTGAACTTCCCGCTCGTAGTCGGCAAACCGATCGCCACGGAACGCCTTCTCGTCCAGCTTGAGATTCTGGATCATGGTGCCCATGCCGCCATCAAGGATCACGATGCGTTCCTGCAGGGCCTTGTGGAGCTGGTCGAGACGGGTGGTGCGATCGGTCATAGGTTTACTTCCGGATGTCGTTAAAAACGCGGTATTAAAATCAATGGCGCGGGATCATAGCAAAATTGCCCGAGCCCGTCTTAGTACGAATGACGATTATCAATTGCCTACTGCAAATACCTGCCAATACGGGAAATTCATTACCTTCGTAAAGCCCGACTATTTTACTTGGTCTTTCATGTTCCCGCGAACTCCCTTAAAATGAATCCAAACTTTCAAACGGGTTGAAAACATGGCTCAGGTTACTGTGACAGATCCCGCTCGGGATTATCTTGCACAACTTATCGAAAAACAGGACGTGGAAGGCATGGGCGTACGTATCTTCGTGACCCAGCCCGGCACCAAAAACGCCGAAACCTGTCTGGCCTACTGCCCGCCTAACGAAGTAGTACCGACGGACGAGCAGGTAGATCTGGACAAGTTCATCCTGTATCTGGACCACAATTCCGTGCCCTTCCTCGAAGAGGCCTACGTGGATTACTCCAAGGACCAGATGGGTGGGCAGCTCACCATCAAGGCACCAAACGCAAAAGTGCCCAAGATTGATGACGACGCACCTTTGCCGGATCGGGTGAACTACATACTCGCTTCCGAGATCAATCCGAATCTGGCCGCCCATGGCGGCGAGGTGTCCCTTGTGGAGATCGTCGACGAATCCGTGGCCGTGCTGCGTTTCGGTGGCGGTTGCCAGGGTTGCTCGGCAGTCAGCCTGACCCTGAAGCAGGGCGTGGAATCAACCTTGAAAGAGCGGGTTCCGGAAATCACTGCAGTGCGTGATGTGACCGACCACTCCTACACCGAAAACGCCTACTACCAGTAAGTCCTTCCTGCCCGGTTTGCCGCGCCCTGCGGGGCGCGGCATCTATTCGGCCTGCCGCATTACCGCTTTCGCCATGGCTGCTCGGCCAATGTTGTGACATTTCAATTACTTCATCATTTGTCGCATACACAGCAACTGCAGGCAGGTACTATCCTGTCTGTCCGTTAACGGCATTATCACCGCCTAAAAACGGATTACACTCTTCTACCGGGGTCAAACTTGTTCGACGTTGCGCTTCTGTCAGTGCCTCTTATGGCGGCTGTTGTTGGTTGGCTGACCAACTGGCTGGCCATCCAGATGTCCTTCTATCCGGTGCAGTTCATCGGGGTGGGGCTGATAGGGTGGCAGGGCGTTATTCCCCGCAAAGCGGAAAAGATGGCGCATATCTGCATCGACAGGACGCTTCGGCAGTTCGGCGACCTCAACGCTGTCTACCAGAAGCTTGAACCGCAGCGCATCGTTGAGCAGGTGATTTCCCAGGTGACCCCGCGGATGGATGAGTACATCGATGAGGTTATGTACGAAATCCAGCCGGTCCTTTGGGACAACCTTCCGTTATTTGTCAGAAACCGGATTTATCAGTGGGCCCGTGAACAGCTGCCCTCCAGGGTAGAGGAGCTGGTGGAGGACTTTGGTGACGATCTGGACGAGTTGGTCGACCTCAAGGCTCTGCTCAGCCGCGAACTCGAAAAACATCCGGACATGATGAACCGGATTTTCCAGCAAGCCGGTGCGGTGGAGCTTCAGTCTGTGATCAACCGAGGTGCGGTTATCGGAGGCATTCTTGGCGCTCTCCTTGTGCCCTTATGGACCCGCTATCCGGAGCCCTGGCTGCTGCCGCTGGGCGGCTTCGTGGTCGGTTTCGTGACCAACTGGATTGCCATCAACCTGATTTTCGCGCCGCTCAAGCCCCGACGAATCCTGTTTTGGAAGGTTCAGGGTTTGTTTTTGCGCAGGCAGCCAGAAATCAGTGATGTCTGGGCCAGGCTGGTGGCGGAGGAACTGATTACTGTAGAGAAGGTTGCCGACGCCATGATCAACGGCAGCCACGGTGACAGAACCCGTGCGATTATCCAGAAACACCTTCGCCCCTTACTGGACAACTCTGTCATCATGAAGCTGACGGCGCAGGTCACCGTTGGTATGACGGGTTACACCGAGCTCAAGAAAGCCATGAACCAGAAGGCGGTACTGGCTACGCGTGACGTGTTCAGTGACCCGGCTTTTAACCGTGAGCGGGCACCTGTGGTAGCCGAAGTTCTGTCCGGCCAGATGAAAGCGCTGAAACCCGATGAATTCCAGGACATCCTGCGCCCTGCGTTCCGGGAAGAAGAGGTCCAGTTGATGATTGTGGGCGGTATTTTTGGTGCCCTGGCAGGGTTACTCCAGTTCGTTTCCCTGAACTATCTGAATTTCTAGCCGGAATGAATCCCGTTATCGGGAGTACAAGGAGGAAGGCCATGCCTTTTTGGCTAACACTGACAATCCAGATTCTTGCAACCGTTGGCGCCGTGCTTGTCACTCTCTGGGGGTTCTGGCGTTTCGTGGTCCGTCCATACCTCGATGCCAGGGTGGCGGAACTGATTGAGGCCGGCCGGGAAATCGAACCGGCGGTGACTCGCGGTGTAAAAAAGGGTGTGGCAGATACCATCCGGGAACTGCCAGAAAGCGCCCTTGACGGCACCGTTAAAGAATCGACCCGCCAGTTCCTGAAATTTGGCTCTGGCCTGTTTGAGAACGGCCTGAGCAGCTTCCTTGGCAGTGCAGCGGACCTGGAACGCAACAGGCAGAAGGACGGCGCTGCCTCAAAGGACTCTAAAGACAGTTAGTTGGCCTTGGCAGCCCCGCAATCCTGCAGGCGGTCTTTGCAGGGGTGCCGGGAAACAGCTGCATCAGGTAGATGCTGTTCCCCTTATCCTCGCCGAGCGCTTCTTTGACCGCCTTCACAAACAGGCGATTAGAGGGTGGCGACATTTCATGCTCTTTATAAAAAGATCTAAGAAACTTTATGATTTCCCAGTGTTTTTCTGTGAGATCCACGTCGTCCTCGGCAGCGATGGCCGTCGCGACACCTTCGGTCCACGTCTGGGCGTCTTCAAGAAAGCCTTCGTTGTTTCGTTGTGGCATTGCATTACTGACCATGGTTTACCAACTGATTACCCGTTGTGCCTGCAATGAAAGCGTTACCATCTCCGCAAAGTCCACAGAACTGACGTTGCCGCTCAGATCTCCCAGTCCGCGCGCCTCGACGTCCGGAATGAGCGCAAAGACCTTGCTGGCGCCCGGCAGAAGGTTCCCGCGTGCCAGCAACAGCACGCCGTTGCCGGTCAGAAGAAGGCCGTCTTCTGCAGACATCATTTCAACGCACCGCGCGGCCCGGGGATGATCGGGGGATTTGTTCAATATGTGCAATGTCTGGATGTCAGTCATCTGAGCTAACCTGCAAATGCGGTGTGGTCATAGTCAGTGAGGAGATCGGCATCAGCATCTACCAGGGTGACGCCTTCAATCAGCGAATGCTCATCGAGGCCGTAGGCAATACAGGCAGCCCGATCAGCCAGGATCGCGTCCATGCCGAATATCGGTGCTGCAGCGAGATTCTTCTCCACAGACTTCTGTTCAATGCCTCCGGCGTGCTGAGTCTGTCTCAGCCAGTTAACGCCAGGCCCGGTGAATAGCAGGGATGCCGACTGGTCGAAGGCTGCCAGCGAAAACGCCATATCCAGTGCTTCCCGTCCGGTCCACGCGCCGTAGGGAGGCTGGTCAATCATGATCAGTGTGGTCATGGTCAGTCTCCAGCGTGGAAATAAAGCGTGCGCGTGGATTTGATTCGCCCCTCGACCCATTCTCCGAGGCCAGCGATTTCAAACGGGGCCCGAAGATTGGCCGAAGGCAATTCATAGCGTTTCTGTTCGGTTTCGTTGACGAGGCCACGACGCAGCGCGGAGGCAATGCATGCCACACCGGGAATCTTGTGCTGAGTCAGAAACCGGGACCATTCGTCTGGCCAGTGGGTTTCGTCAGACGGCGGCGCGCAGAGCGCAGAGGCCAAATGGACCCCGTCACCGTAGAGGAACACCCGGTCAATCTGATGGCCAGCATCTACCGCTGCCTTCGCAAAGCCGAGAGCAGTCTGGGGCGCCTGAGACGAGTAGGGCGCGCCAGTAATTACCAGGGTAAAGGTTTCGGACATGGTTCCTGTTCGTTATAAGTCTGCAAGACAATGACTTTCAGTTTACCGAAAGCAAAAACCCCGGCAACTGCCGGGGTTTCGAAGCGGCTGATTCAGCCTGGTATCAATCTTCGCCACTGAACGCAGACAGCAGGTGCAGCAGGCTGACGAACAGGTTGTAGATGGATACATACAGACCAACAGTGGCGATGACGTAGTTACGC
Source organism: Marinobacter sp. DSM 26671 (assembly GCF_900112835.1). Lineage (NCBI taxonomy): Bacteria > Pseudomonadati > Pseudomonadota > Gammaproteobacteria > Pseudomonadales > Marinobacteraceae > Marinobacter > Marinobacter sp. DSM 26671. The sequence goes on from NZ_FONF01000011.1 coordinate 127,005, forward strand.
TCACCACCCTTGATGATCTGGCTGGTCTCGAACAGGATCATGATCGAAGCAAAGATCGTGAAGCCGGCGGACACTGCCAGATGCAGAACAGAGCTCTCCATCAGGAAGGCCAGAAGCATGGCACCGATCAGTACAAACGCACCAGCGGTCAGGAAGCTGGACATGAAGCTGAAGTCTTTCTTGGTGATGATGGCCGTGGCAGACAGACCAACAAACGCAACTGCGGTCAGTGTCAGCGCCTGGGCGACAATCGAGGAAGCGCCGGCAGCTACGAAGGCGCCAATGATCGGACCCAGGGTGTATCCCATGAACCCGGTCAGGGCGAAGGTAGTCACGATGCCCCAGGGGCTGTTTTTCAACTTATAGGTTGCGAACAGCAGCCCAATGTATCCCACGATGGTGATCAGGAAGCCCGGGTGGGTTCCGTTCATGTTCAGGAATGCTGTCAGCGCCGAAAAGGCGAGTGTCATGCCAAGCAGCATATAGGTGTTGCGCAACACCTTCATCGCATCATCGCTGATGCCTGTGGTCGCGCGCTCCGTCTGGGGAGTCGAATAGGCTCCCTGAGAGTTCTGAACGCCGAATCGTCTGTCTTCCATTGTCATCTCCGTTTATAACGACTGGATACTGGTTCCCATAATAGTGTCAGATACGCAACTTTCAATCATTTACGACAGGAAAACGTCTTCCGGATTCCATTAAAAACCGTTAATGTTGAAAAATGCGGCGGGTTTTATGCAGAGCGTTGACAGCACAGGCAATTCCGGTATCATGCTCACCGCTGTCGCAATGACGGCGAATGGAAAAACCGGTGGGCTGGCAGAGTGGCTGAATGCAGCGGTCTTGAAAACCGCCGAAGGTTAGTAGCCTTCCCGGGGTTCGAATCCCTGGCCCACCGCCATTTTTCCTCTTACCTTTCTTTCTTCCGAATCTCCTGTTCCCCACGTGATATTTCCCGTCATAACGACGTGGTTATCCCTACTTGGTTTGAAGCCAGTTAACCCTCATTATCCTTGCACAGAGACTATGAGAGGGTGTTATGGGCGAATTTCAGAATCATCAAACATCTGATACCGGTTCGGCCGAACGCCGGAACCGCAAGTTTTCCGTGTCCGCAAATCGGGGCAGGGCGAGCCATAAGGTGCGTTATGTGGAGGCTGGCGGCGCCGCCGTTGATACGGGCGAATGCACGTTCTGTCAGTCTGTACCGGATCTTTCAGAGGGCTTTGAAGGCAAGGAGGGAAACCGGGGCAGCTGACGCAGCCCCGGCTATAACTCGGGGGCGGATCAGAGATCCCGGCCCGGATAGATTGCTTCTTTCTGCTCGGCTGCCCGCTGCTGGCGAGCTGCCAGAGCCTCTGGCTCGTTCTTTGGCACCTGCCAGCCTTCCAGATTTTCCTCGATCAGTTTTACCAGGGCTTCGATGTGCCCGGGTGTGGCGTTCAGCGCTGTGATGTAGCTGAACCCTTCACCGCCGGCCTCCATGAAGTACTCACGGTTTTCTTCGTCGATTTCCTCAATGGTTTCGAGGCAATCGGATGAAAAGCCGGGGCAGAATACGTCGATGGATTTGACGCCTTTGCCTGGCAGGGACTTCAGGGTTTCATCCGTGTAGGGCTTGAGCCACTCTTCCTTGCCAAAGCGGGATTGGAACGTGGTCATGTAGTCCTCTTTGCTCAGGCCCAGCCGCTCAGCCAGCAGGCGAGACGTTTTGTGGCACTCGCAGTGATAAGGATCGCCCTTGGTCAGGTACTTGAGCGGCACGCCATGGTAGGAAAATACCAGCTTCTGGTTGCGTCCATGGTTGGCCCAGTGCGCCTCGATATGGCGCGCCATGGCTTCAATGTACGGAGGATAATCCGGGTAGTGAGAAATGAAACGGAAATCGGGCAGCCAGCGCCGTTTCGAGAAATCCTTGGCAATGGCATCGAAGGTGGAGGCCGAGGTCGACGCGGAGTATTGGGGGTAAAGTGGCAGAACCAGCAGTTTCCGTACGCCCTGTTCCTGCATCTCATCAAGAACCCGGGAAATTGAGGGGTTGCCGTAGCGCATCGCAAAGCCGACGACCACGTTAGGGCCGTACTTGCGCTTGAGTGCCTCTCGGATACCCTCAGCCTGCTTTGCAGTGTGCAGCAGCAGGGGAGAGCCCTCCGGCTGCCAGACGCTTGAGTAAGCCTCTGCGCTTCGCTTGGGACGAATTCTCAGGATCACACCGTGAAGGATCAGCCACCAGAGCGGCCGCGGCAATTCGACCACCCGGGGGTCCGAGAGAAATTCAGCCAGGTAGCGACGGAGGGCCGAGGTTGTTGGCGCATCCGGTGTCCCCAGGTTGGTAACCAGCACTCCCAATCGGTCAGACTGGTTGTGGCTGAAATTCTCTGAACCTTTGTATTGCATGCGGTAGATCCTGAACGTTGGTTAGGCGGTGGCAGTGTCAGCCTTTGTCGGCGGCCTGCTGCGCCATTCTTGGTGCAAGGCCGGAAATGTCGTAACCGGCGTTGCGTGCTTTGGTAAAAATCTCATCGGCTGATGTGTTTCTGGCCGCGCTCAGAGCCCAGAGCACGGTGCAGCGGGTCCCGGAACGACAGAATGCCAGTACGGGTTTTTCGGCGTCCCGGATCATCGGCGCGAAGCGGTTTACGTCGTCGTCAGTGATGTTTCCCGACTCCACCGGCATGTATACCCACTCAAGGCCCTGTTCCCTGGCGGCGGCTTCAATATCCGCCATGGCAGGCTGGCCCGGCTCTTCGTGGTCAGGGCGATTTGCTACGAGAGTCTTGAACCCCAGCTTCGCGGCTTCTGCCACGTCTTCAATGGAAATCTGCGGGGCTACCGAAATGTTGTCGTCGATTTTTCTGATATCCATGGATGTCGTTCTCCGAATCGGGTGGTGGAGCTGCCGCCATGATCGCACAGCCCCCGGGCTGTGTCAGAATGGCGGCGGGTAAATTTACAGAAAATACTTACACTTTCGCACGGTTGCGCTCAATGACTTCGAAAATGCCCATGCCCGCAACCATGGCCGCAACAAACACCGCCGCCTTGGTTTCACCGGCACCGAGCGCGACCAGTCCCGGCCCGGGGCAGAAGCCGGCGATACCCCAGCCAACGCCGAACATAAGACCCCCGAGTACCAATCGTTTATCGATATGGGCACTGGTGGGCATTTTCATGTGGAACCCGAGGAAGGAAAGGGTGCGCTTGCGGGCAACAGCAAACGCGACCACACCCACCATGATGGCGCCGCCCATCACAAACGCCAGTGAAGGATCCCAAAGGCCTGCGATATCAAGGAAGCCGAGCACCTTTTCAGGATTGGCCATGCCGGAAACGATAAGCCCCATTCCGAAGACAAGGCCAGCAAACAGAGAAGCAAGAGAAAATTTCATGGCGTCACACCCCCATCAGGTGACGAATCACGTACACGGTGACAAATCCGGCAGCCATGAAGCTCATCGTGACTGCCAGCGAGCGCAGCGATAGGCGGGACAGACCGCAAACCCCGTGTCCACTGGTACAGCCGGAACCATATCGGGTGCCGATCCCCACCAACAGCCCCGCAACAATGAGCGCGGGATAGCCGGCCTCGATTTCGATAGGGGGAAGCTCTGTAGCCAGTACCCAGACTGCCGGTGCACCAATCAGTCCGGCAAGGAACGTCACGCGCCAGGCAATATCGCCTTTTGCCGGTGAAAGAAGTCCGCCAAGAATGCCACTGATGCCTGCAATCCGCCCGTTGAGAAGCAGAAAGCTGGCGGCAGCTATGCCCACCAGTATGCCACCCGCCAACGCTGACCAGGGGGTGAAGTTACTCCACGCAATTTCAATCATCTGATACTCCGAATTTTATAGACTTTCATTTTGGAATAAGCATATATCTTGGGGCAATAATAACAAAAAAAAGCCCGGCAAAGGATGCCGGGCAGAGGCGTGCGAGTAGTATCCATGAAAGACTTCCAGACAAACCGGCATCAGCAGGGACGCCGGTATTGGGAAGTATTGACTATATTTTGAACACTTCAAGCGAGACTCACTTTCGTTTGAAAACATTTTTTCATATCGGATGCGTCTTTATACTGCCGCCTTTCGTTGCGCGGGTTCCAGGCCGACTGAAATCCGGGCCAAGCTGTAATACAATGGCGGTTAGAAAGAACTATCCGCACTCCCGAGGTTGTACATGTCTGACGAGAACGACAATAAGCCGGAGAATGATCCGCAACTGGCGGCAAAAATCAAGGGTTCAGCCCGCCAGATCTGGCTGGCCGGGTTGGGCGCCTATACCAAAGCCGAGGAAGATACTGGCCGTTTCTTCGAGCGTCTTGTGCAGGAAGGTGAGCAGCTCGAGAACAAAACCCGGGGCGTCGTCGAAAAGCAGATCAAGTCCGTGGAAGATCGGGTTGAAGGGGTTCGGGAGCGAGCCACTGGCACCTGGGATCGGCTTGAGCACATGTTTGATGAACGGGTGTCCGGTGCCCTGAGACGTCTGGGCATACATCGCCGTGAAGAAATCGAATCTATGGAGCGGCGTATTGAAGCCCTTGAATCAGAACTTGCCCGCCTGCGGAAACGTGCCGGTGACGACGAAGAATAACGTTACGGCTCAGAGATAATCCCGGCTCATCAGCCGGGCTTCCTCCCGGTCGGCCGGCGCAAGGTAGGGCAGCACCAGGTGCATCATCTGGTAAACACCCCGCCCCGGATCCACTGCCTCCCGGTCATCCAGGTGAGAGAGCGTATCGAAAGCACTCCAATAACAGGCGGTTAGCGTCAACTGCTCACAAAGAGAATCAAGCTCTTCCTGCTCAATCGCCATAATGCCCTGGCGTCGAAAGCTCTCGCAAATCGTCTTGAAAGCCAGTCTTTTCTTTTTCTGGATGCGCTTGAATCGTACCTGCAGCTGATCGTACCGGGACAACACGTTCACCAGATCCTGATAGAGGAACCGGTAGCGGGCTACGGTCTCGAACAGCAGGTGCAGAAAGAACCCCTGCTGGTCGAGGCTGATGTCGGCGTCTTCCGGAACCGCCAACAAGTCGACCATGTCGTGTTCGTACTGGTCGAAGATTTCCTCGACAATATCGCCTTTGCTCTTGAAGTGGTAATAGAGGTTACCCGGGCTGATATCCATCTCATCAGAGATCAGCAGGGTGGTGACATTGGGTTCGCCGACGGTGTTAAACAGCGCCAGGCTGGTCTGGAGTATACGGTCGCGGGTTTTGATTTTTTTCATATCGCGCCGGGCCAGCCACTAGAGCTCGAAGCTCGCCCAGACCGGACAGTGGTCGGACGGCCTTTCCATGGCTCGAATGTCGTAGGAAACACCCGCTTTCCGGGCTTTGGGCAGCAGGCTGTCACTGGCCATGATCAGATCAATCCGCAGACCACGCTTGGGGTCTCGCTCGAAACCCTTGCTGCGGTAGTCAAACCAGCTGAAAGTGTCCGCTTCATCAGGATGAAGGTGCCGGAACACATCGGTATAACCGCGAGACTCGACCTGGCCCAGCCATTCCCGTTCCTCCGGGAGGAAAGAGCATTTACCGGTTCGTAGCCAGCGTTTGGCGTTGTCGGCGCCAATGCCAATGTCTTTATCGGTTGGAGAGATGTTCATATCCCCCATCACCACCACGTAGCCGCCCGCTTTCTTGAGCTCGTCCAGGTAACGCATCAGATCCCCGTAGAACTTCTCCTTGGCAGGAAACTTCACCGGATGGTCACGGCTTTCACCCTGGGGAAAATAGCCGTTGATCACCGTCAGCTTTTCGCCATTGACCGTGAAATGGCCGGTAATCAGCCTGCGCTGGGAATCCTCACCATCCCACGGGTAGCCTTTGACAACCTCCTCCGGCTCCGCTTTTGAGAGCAGGGCAACGCCATAGTGGGTTTTTTGCCCGTGGAAATGCACGTGGTAGCCAAGGTCCCGGATTGCTTCTACCGGAAAGTCGTCGTCCTGAACCTTGGTTTCCTGAAGGCCGATAAAATCCGGTGCGAGGGCGTCTATTACGGCTTCAAGCTGGTGCAGGCGGGTGCGGATACTGTTGACGTTGAAAGAGACGAACATCATTTCAAAATACTCTCCGGCGTTGATTCCCGTCGGAGTTTACCATACTGACCCCCGGGGTCTGCCTTGGCAGGGGCGACAGTTTCAGGGGGTCAGTTCACAATCCGGGGTGGTATTCACTTTATAGCGGATATGGGCGGTGTAGTTTTCATCCTGGTTTTTCCGGATATTGGTGAGGCCCAGATAGTCGGAAAGGGCACCCGAGTTGCTGTAACCCAGCACGATGGGGTCGACCAGGAAACGCAGCACCATGCCGGTAGGGCGTATCTGTACGACATGGTCAGCATTCACCCGGTCGTTCTCGACCCGTTCCAGAACGAAACCATAATGCTCGCCCCGGGTAGGTCCAAGAAACCGGAATTCAACCGGCTCGCCAGCCACAACACTCTGCCAATTCTGACGTACGAAGTTATCGAACCCGGCATCCACAACGGTAGTTTCCGGGTATGTCACCTCGAATTGCTCTGAATCGCCGCCTGGCGTCTGCCAGTCGATCACCAAAGTGTCGGGTGCAGGGTAGGTGATCTGCATTTCTTCACTGAATGTCGGCTGAACGAAGTCTACGGACGGACGCAGTACTGAAACCTCGTATTCAAGGTCTTTGCGGGCGAATGACTCGTCCGCGTCCGGTTTGAAGTAGGTCACCTCGTGTTGCCGGGGCCGGAATACGCCTTCCTCACAGGTACCATCAACGGAATGGCGCTCTTCGTAAATAACGTTGCCGTCTCCCGTGCTTGCGGTACCGATGAAACTGAAATCTGCGGCCGCGGCCGGCCCTGCGACTGCCAACAGCGCCACGTAAACTGACCAGGTAGCGCGTTTCATCGAACCAGCTCCGGGTAAAGCGTTTTGCGGGCGAAAAGCAGCAGCGGGAAGACAACCAGCCAGCCAAACCCGAGTGCAATCAGCGATGGCAGCAAGTCTGGCAGCTGCACTGCACCGAGCTGGCTCGCCGACCAATAGGCGAAGGGGCCGGCAAAGGGCGCAAGTACGAAGGGCAGCCAGGCTTTCTTGCTGATCCAGTCGAGGGAATGGCTCAGAGTCGTCATGAAGATGGCCCAGATGGCGACAAGCCAAGGGGGAGTGAGCATCACTTGTCCGGAGCCGTCGTCCAGAATGCCGGTCCGGAACCAGATGCCGTCCAGAACTGAGCCGACGACGGTTCCCAGGCCGATGAACTGAAGCTCGGTCATCCGGTTCTGGCTGACCAGGACAAAATGCAGCACCAGAAATATCACCACGATCCCGGCGCCGATCAGCCCGGGATAAAACACGCAGGCAAACCAGCCTGCCTGGAACAGCAGGAAATTAAGAACGTTACGGGCAGTTTCGGAGGCGATCATACGCTCAAGATGTTCTCGCGTTGGTTGCCGGGCTTGGCGAACACCAGCTGCGCAACGCCAATGGCCCGCTCGCTGAAGCCCGCTTCACAATAGGCAAAGTAAAAGTGCCACAGGCGCCGGAATCCTTCGTCGTAACCCATCGACTCCAGCTTGTCCCGCTGGGCCATGAACCGGTCGCACCAGTCGTGAAGGGTCCTGGCATAGTGGAAGCCGGTATCCTCGGCATGGGTGAGTACCAGCTTGCTTTCTTTTCGAACCGATTCGAGGATGGCTCCGAAAGAGGGAATAAAGCTCCCCGGGAAGATAAATCGCTGGATAAAATCAACGTTTTTCAAAGCTCTCTGGTACCGCTGCTCCGGCATGTTAATGGCCTGCACCAGAGCCAACCCGTCGGGCTTCAACAGGGCGTTAATTTGGGAGAAATAGCTGTTGAGAAACTGAGGGCCAACGGCTTCAATCATCTCGATGGAAACAAGTTTGTCGAATTGCCCCTGGAGGTCCCGGTAATCGTCAAACAGTAGGGTAATCTGGTCCTCCAGCCCCTCTTTCTGGACCCGTTCTTTCGCGAGCTCCAGCTGCTCTCTGGAAATGGTCGTCGTGGTGACATGACAGCCATAGTGTTTGGCGGCATGGATCGCAAAGCCGCCCCAGCCGGTGCCGATTTCAATCACCTTGTCCCCGGGCTGGAGGTCCAGCTTCCGGCAGATGGTGTCCAGTTTGTGCACAGCCGCTTCTTCAAGGCTCGATTCGGCGCTGGGATAGATCGCCGACGAGTACATCATGGTTGGGTCGAGGAAGGTCTCGAACAGGTCGTTACCCAGATCGTAATGGGCGCTGATGTTTTTCCGGGAGCCTTCTTTCGTATTACGGTTCAGCCAGTGCAGGCCTTTCAGGGCAGGTTTGGTAACCCAGCTGAACCGGTCTTCAAACTCATTCATACGGTCGACGTTGCGGGTAAAGAAGCGGAGCAGGGCAACCAGATCGGGCGTCGACCAGTCCCCGGCAACGTACGCTTCTGCTGCGCCAACGCTTCCGCCCGTCAGCAGGTCCCGCCAGGTGCTGTGATCGTGGATAATCAGCTCTGCCGGCTGGTACTGGCTATTGCCGTCTCCGAATACAAGGTCTTCAAACCCGGATTCCTTCACCGTCAACTGGCCTTCGCCCAGTAAGCGGAGCTGCTGAATCACCAGGGTCCTCGCAAACCGGCTGAGCGCCGGAAGGCTGCCAGAGTCGGATGACGTGTTTTCAACCGAAGTATTCAGGTTCTCCATGAGCTTACCCTTCCACGAATCTTGTCATTGGTCTCGGAGCTGGTGACATCCAGCCCGGAATCATCATGCCCACGGCGGTAGGCGGTATCGTCCTCGTAAAGCTTATCGGGGTGGGTGTAGAACGGTGCCCCCTTGAGCTTGAGGCGCAGGGCGTGCCAGTAAATACCTGCCACAACCTTGAATGCCTCGAGCGGAAACTTTCGAAGACTTCTGTGCACATCTTTACGAGTGAGAGGGGTACGTTGGACTACCAGAGTGGCATCAAAATGCTTGCGGCCCTCTTCCAGAACATTCATGTGAATTCTCAGATCAGGGCCCCGGAAACTGAATGTCCACTCGTAGTGCTGGTTCATGCCGTTGAACGGCGACACGTGAAAGCGTTTGCTAAAACCAAACTGTTCGGTGCGCCAGCCCGCCTGGTTCGGCTCTGCGCCGGTCGTCTCCAGGCAATAGGCATGACGGTCATGCCACGGGGTGTTGGTAATCTGGGCAACGATGACCTTTGGAACCACGCCATCCGCCGGGCACTCGCCGGCGCGGTAGCAGAAATAGAAGCTGACCGGATTGAACACGTAACCAAAGTAGCGCGGATGAGTAATCAGCTCGACTTCTCCATCCGGACGCCAGCCGGTGGCCCGTTCCACGTGGTCACGCACAGCCCCGGACAGGTCGCCTGTCTCCGGACGGAAGTAGTCCCTGCGCTTCAGAGACATCCAGTTGAAACGTTCCAGGGAAAATAGCGGGCTGATATCGGAAACCTGGCTCCACTCGTCGGTGTCCAGGGCCAGCATGCCGGTGCTGTAGCTGAATTCGTGTTGCACCGGGTACTTCCGCCTGTGCCGGACAGTACCCTCCAGCCATTGGCTGTTCACGGTCAAAGCTCCACCCCGAACGCTTCGGTGACCCGCAACGCGCTGCGAACGCCATCTTCGTGGAATCCGTTGAACCAGTAAGCACCACAGAAATGGGTTCGATCTTGGTTACCGATTTCGTCGTAGCGTTCCTGGGCTGCCACCGCGTCCAGTGTGAATACCGGATGGGCGTATTCGAAGCGCTTGATCACCTTTTCGGGGTCGATATCTCGGCTGCGATTGAGGGTCACACAGAAGGTTTCCGGGGCATCATGGAAGTTCTGTAGTATGTTCATGTTGTAGGTGACAGAAACCGGTTCAGTACTGTGGGTCGGAATAAAGTAGTTCCAGGCAGCCCATGCCCGGCGATTGTCCGGCAACACGCTGCTGTCTGTATGGAGCACGACATCGTTGTTCTGATAGGCCATGGCTCCGAGTATGTCCCGTTCCTTGTCGGTCGCGTCAGCGAGCATGGCAAGGGCCTGGTCGCTGTGGCAGCCAAAAATCACCTGGTCAAAGTGGTGTTCTTCGCCCCTGACAGTCACGGTTACACCGTCCTCATGGCGGACAACCCTGTCGACAGGGCTGTTCAGGTGCATGCCATCACCCAGCCGTTCCATCATCTTCTTCACGTACTGGGCAGACCCACCGGAAATCACCCGCCAGGTCGGGCGGTCATCCACAGACAGCATGCCGTGATTGTTGAAAAACTGCAGGAAGAACCGGATTGGAAACTGTTCCAGCACGATTTCCGGTGCTGACCAGATCGCCGCACCCATCGGAACAATGTAGTAGTTCCTGAAATAGCGGGAGTACCCGTTCCGGTTCAGGTATTCCCCCAGTGTTTCTTCGTTATTGATATTGCCGGCTTCAAGGTCTGCACGGGTTTCCTTGTTAAAGCGCAGAATCTCCCTCACCATTTTCAGGAACGGCAGGTTGAAAAGATTCTTTCGCTGGGCAAACAGGGTATTCAGGCTGGTGCCGTTATACTGCAGGCCGGTGCTGCTGCAGTCCACGCTGAAGCTCATGTCGCTGACTTCCGATGGAACTCCCAGCCGCTCCATCAGTTTGATGAAATTCGGGTAGGTCCAGTCGTTGAATACGATGAAGCCGGTATTCACCGGCCAGGTCCGGCCACCGGCTTCGACCTGTTCGGTGTTTGTGTGACCGCCGGCATAGTCACCCGCTTCAAAAACCTGAACATCGTGTTTCTCGGCCAAAAGCCAGGCAGCCGTGAGGCCGGAAACGCCGGCCCCAATGACAGCAATCCGCTGACGCTCACTACTCATCCATTATTTTCCTGTTCGGTGTTGCTTTTACGGGCCATAGAGGCCGACATACGGTCGATCAAGGGCCGGGGAAGGGCGCCCAGCGCTTTCAACATCCAGGTGAAGCGCTTGGGGAATGCAATCTCGTTCTTGCCACGCGCAAGACCACTGACAATGCGCTCCGCCGCATCCTCTGCAGAAACCAGAAAAGGCATTGGAAAATCGTTCCGATCGGTCAATGGTGTCTTGACGAATCCGGGGGAAACCACCACTACGTCGATCCCTTCGGCGTCAAGGTCTGCCCGGAGTGCATGGGCAAAATAGGTCAGCGCCGCCTTGGAAGCGCCGTAGCCTTCAGCCCGGCCGAAAGGGAACCACCAGGCGGAAGAGCTGACGATCACGAGGGTCGCCGGCTGGCCTTTAGCCCGGCTGCGCCTGAGGGCAGGCAGAGCAATATCGAGACATCGCGCCGTGCCAATCACATTGGTGTGAATGTTCTTCTCGATAACGTCACTGTTGTAGTGCGCTATCTCCAGATATTCACAGGTGCCAGCGTTCAGTATCACCATGTTCAGGTCGCCGTGATTTTCCAGCGTACCTGCGATGGTCTGGAGATCTTCTTTGCTGGTGGTGTCTGCGGCCGCCGGTATAATCCGGTCTGGCGCTGCGGAGGCCAGTTCTTCGAGAGCCCCCTGTCGGCGGCCGGTAATCACAAGCCGGTGACCACCGCGTGCCAGTGCACGGGTAACGGATTCGCCAATGCCTGAACTGGCGCCGGTAATCCAGATATTCGAGGTTTCCTGAAGTCGATCACTCATCCTGCCTGATCCTTGATCCAGCGAATGGCCCTGCCAATCAGCGGCAGGTTTTCGTAGAGCATTTCCCCGGCGTCAAAGTAATCACGGTGGTAGCACACCATCCCGTCCCGGATTTCGAGGTGGCTGATGCCCTGCACCTGGACTTCACGCCCCTTGCGAAGGCGCTTGTGACGAAGGTGCATAACCCAAGGCAAGGCGGCAAACTCACCGTGAACCACGGCTTCACCGAATTCAAAGCGACAGGAGATGACGTTCGCATAAGCCCCGGCGAAATAGTGGGTCAGCTCATCCAGGCCCGATACGGTGCTCAGTGGGTCCTGGAACCGGATATCCTCGCTGTAGACCCGGGAGAGCTTGTTCAGATTACCCTTGTCGAGTTCGTTGAACAGCGCTCTGAAATTATCGAGCGTTGCCGGCACCGCCGAATTACGCGTACCTACTTCGATCTTTGAGGCGGTTGTCATTGCCTGCTCCTCCTCATTTTATCCAGTTCGCGTGTTTCTTCCTGAATGTGCTTGGGTATCGGGTTGAGCTCCCAGATGATGCCAAGCTTCGACATCAGCCATAGCCCATACCAGGTGATGTCAATTTCATACCACCGGAACCCCTGACGAACAGATTGCGGCCAGCGGTGGTGATTGTTGTGCCATCCCTCGCCCAGGGTAAGTAGGGCGAGCCAGAAGTTGTTTCGGCTGTCGTCCGACGTTTCAAATCGGCGCTTGCCCCACACATGGGACAAAGAGTTGATGGATACCGTGGCGTGAAACAGCACGACGGTCGAAATGAAGAATCCCCAGACAAGCATCTGCAGACCGTTGGTCCCCAACCCCGGAGCCCACGCGGCCAACGCCTCGCCCAGCCCGTAAATACCAACGGCGGCGAGAGCCGGTACCAGAGCGTCAAACCGGTTAATCAGCCTGAGTTCCGGGAATTTCAGCCAGTCCCGAATCCGACGTTCGTCGGTCGCAAAGCCGGCGTCACAGGTGAACCACCCCATGTGGGACCACCAAAATCCGCCCTGATGGGGCGAGTGCAGGTCCTGAACATCATCGGAGTGCTGATGATGATGGCGGTGGTGGGCAGCCCACCAGAGCGGGCCGCGTTGGGCCGCACTGGCGCCGAGCACCGCGAATACAAACTGGGCAGGCCGGCTGGTCTTGAACGTCTTGTGGGCAAAATAACGATGGTAGAATCCGGTAATCGCAAACATCCGCACAAGGAAGAAAGCAATCGCGAATCCGATGGCGAATGCGCTTACGCCGGTGTAAAACGCCAGAAGGCAGGCCAGGTGGAGCGCAATGAACGGAATAACGCGTAAAAAATTGAATGATCGGGACGTGGTGTCTATGTGATCCGAACCTGCTTCGGAATCGAACCACCTCAGAATGTTTGTAAGCCAATGTTGCATTCGGGTCATACCCTGATTGCCCTTTCTCTTTAATGGAATCTTGATCGCACACTCAGTCTTGATGCCGCTGGTGTTTCATGGAGAGTAGTACGATCTCACTACTGTAATTGGATGCACGATAAATCATGTTTAATCAAACCTTTGATTCGTCACTTATACGCCGTATCGCCATTGTCGGTTCAGGCCTCTCCGGGCTGACCGCCGCTATCCAGCTGCGCGGTCTCGGCCATGACGTTACGGTCTTCGAAAAAAGCCGGGGACCGGGTGGCAGGCTCGCTGCGAAGCGGGTAACCGGCGGGTCAGCAGATATGGGCGCGCAATACTTCACCTCCCGGAACCCGGATTTCCTGCCGTTTCTCCATAAATTTGCCGGCCCTGAAAGCTTCGGACCGTGGGAAGGACGGTTTGGTTTCCAGACGAATGCTGATAAATGGGAGTCCTTCCCTGAGGAGACCCGTTACGTCGGTATTCCCCGCATGACAGCGATTACCCGGGCCCTGTCCGGACACGCTCACGTTGTTACCGAGACACGCGTTGCCAGATTGGCCCGAAACGACCAGTCCTGGTCGCTCTTTTCCACCGCCGGCTCGCACCTCGGGGATTTTGATGCAGTTATCGTTACCGCGCCTCCGGCACAGGCTCGGGATTTGCTGGCGGACAGCGGCCTCGACGCTCTGGCCTCCCACCTGGACGAGCCGGTGAGCCGGGTTCTGCCATGCTGGGCCGTTGCCGCCCACTTCCCGGTATCGCCCTGGCCGCATCACGAAGGCATGCGCTGCAAGCACCCGGCGCTGTTCTGGGTGGCCAACAACTCCAGCAAGCCCGGTCGGGACGACGAGGGCCAGTGGTGGGTTTTGCACGCCAGCCCAGCCTGGACCGAAGACAATGTGGATACACCAGCCGAGGAAGTGGCCGAAAAACTGTTGGCTGCGTTTCGTGAAACGACCGACTTCGATACCGGTCCGGACGAAGTGGTTACCCATCGCTGGCTCTACGCGCGTTCTGAAGGCGGAGAACACCCTGGCCATCTATGGTTCCCGGATTACAAGATCGGGCTCGCAGGCGACTGGCTCAGTGGCGGCCGGGTAGAAGGCGCGTTCGACAGTGCCTGCGGACTGGTTGCCGAACTGACGACCGCTCCCACTACTCAGTGAGAGACTCCTGGTTACCGGTGGTCACATCGGGCCGGGTATAGAAATGCGTGATGGTGCCGTCACTGAACTTGCTGAAGAAGGCGCTGACGTCGGTGATCTTCTTCAACGACCGGGTGCGGAGGATAGGTTCGCGCACGAGCACCTTGATGCCGTTAAAGTTGTCCTGAATGTTCGAGAAGCGCGCCCGCATCGAACAGGTCACTACCTGGGCAGGGCTGAGAGAAAGCTCTTCGGCCAACCATGCGCTATGACGTTCGATCCCCCTGGCTGAGAGGTCTTCCCGGGTATCCAGATGGTTCAGTTTCACCCGGTTTACAATGCAGAACGAGAAACTCTTCGGGTGCTTGCGGGCCACTTTCCGAAACGCCTCCCAGAAGAAGTTGTCGGTCAGTTCTGCAAAGTAGGCCATGTCGCTCAGGCAGGTATCCACCCATTCAAAGTTCTCCGGGTCATCGAGCACTTCGTTGATCGCTTCCCGAAGCAGCCAGTCAAAGCCCAGCGCGGTCTTGTGGGCGTAAACCTTGCGGTACATCTGGTGGCGACTGTAGACAAAGTCCTCGAGCGCCCCCAGTCCTTTCTGGGTTATGGCCAGCCCCAGCCAGGGTTCGGACACATCCCATCCAAAACGCAGGTTGCTCAAAAGGTGGTCCAGGTTGAAACCGCCGATGGTTACCGAAGAGTGGAAGCCGTCCCGCAGCATGTAATCGGCCCGGTCAGCGTCAATTTCGCCGGATACAATCGATGACAACAGATCCATCACCAGCCCGGGTATGTTTTCGCTGAGCGGTGATCCCGCCGCGGCATCCTCTCCCGCAATAAAGGCCCAGAATGTGCGGGCGTGACGACAGAACGTCTCACTGGGTTTTACCTCTGTCGTTTCCATAATTCCGATAACGTCCCGCGCGAAAAGCCCGGCACTTTCCAGGTCCACCGCCATGAGCACATCGTGGGCGACACGCACGGAATAATGCTCGTGTTCCAGCTCATCGGGTTCTTCCGGGTGGTAGGCGGAATAATCCACGCCGCGCCACAGATCCCGGAAGCGGCCGGGACGGGACATCAGTTCCCGAATGCGCCGGGCCTGGGTGAACTGATGGGAAAAACTTGAATGCCCGCTGTCATGCAGAAGACAGCCCAACCGGATGGTTTTGGCCAGATAGTCGATGGCGTCGAGCTGGCTCAGGCTCAGGTCGGTTTGCTCGCTGAGCTGGCGCTCCCTGAGGTAGGCGTCGATCATCGAGCGGAACATGCGCGTGCCCACATGCATCACACCAATACTGTGCAGAAAGCGGGAATGGGTTGCGCCGGGAAAGACCAGGCTCAGGATGTCGTTCTGGCAGATGTTTCGCAGTCGCTGGAACAGCGGGTGATCAATCACCTGGATCTCGTGCCGGTAAAGCGGAATGCCTCCGTGAACCGGATCCATGATCAGCTTGTCATAGGCTCCGAGTAGATCGTTTACGGCACGTCGCATCAGATGGAATCCTCCGATTTCATGAACTTGGCCTTGTTATATCACAGGGGCGTGCCAGAATAGGCTTAATCAAGCCAATTTATCGTTTATCGCTGGTAGTTTAGGGCAGTCGCCATGACCTCGCGCACCGAGCGCATACTTATATTAGACGCCGATGAAAAGGCCCGTACGGATCTCGCCCGTTACCTTGAAGCGAGGGGGTTCTACGTGACCGGCTACCGGGATCTCGCCAGCGCCAAGGCGCTTTTTGACGATAACATTCCCGATGTCATCTTTGCAGACCTGCCTCCGGAGTCCATCCGGGATCTCGCCAATCGCCTGGAAGAAGCCGAAACATTCACGTCGATCGTCGCCTGTTCGTCCAGCGAGTCCAGCGCCGATGTGGTCAGCGCCCTCAGGGCCGGGGCGGCGGATTTTGTCCTCAAACCCTGCAACGACGACAAGGGCGCACTGGACGACGTTATCGGGAAATTGTTCGACCGGGTCCGGGTCAACCGGCTGAATCAGCTTTACCGGCAGGAGCTTGAAGAGGCAAATCGTGACCTGCGGGACGGCATCGCCGAGCTGCGGGCAGACCAGCGTGCCGGCCGAAAGGTCCAGTTACGGATGCTTCCGGAGCACGAACAGGTGATGAGTGGCCTGCACGTGGACCACATGATCAAGCCATCGCTCTACCTGAGCGGTGATTTTCTGGATTACTTCCGTATTTCCGACGACAAGGTTCTGGTGTACATCGCCGATGTCTCCGGCCATGGCGCCAGTTCCGCGTTTGTAACCGTATTGCTGAAGAACCTGACCAACCGCTTGCAGCGAAACCTTCGCCGGGGCTCCAGTGAAGATATCCTGTACCCGGACCGATTCCTGGAACGCATCAATTCCGAGTTGCTGGATACCGGCCTCGGTAAACACGTAACCGTATTCGTTGGCATTATTTCCCTGAGCGAACGTAAATTGAATTATGCAGTCGGCGCCCATTTCCCGATGCCTATCCTGTCCTTTGAAGGTGGGGAGGCTGCGTTTCTCGAGGGAAGCGGGCTTCCGGTAGGGCTGTTTGAGACGCCGGAATGGGAAGTGTATGAGGTTCCCCTGAACAAACCGTTTCATCTGACCCTGTTTTCGGATGGAATTCTGGAAGTTATCCAAGAAAAGGGACTGGATGAAAAGGAGCGGACACTACTTGAACTCGTATCGGGAGGTCGTCACACTATCGCCTCTCTGAACGAGGCTCTGCATCTGGAACAGATCACAGAGCTGCCGGACGATATCGCTATCGTATCGGTAACTGATACCATTAACGGATCAGATAACACCCCGTCGAATTAGTGGCAGTGTGAAACATGGCTGGTTACAAGATCCTGCAAGCTGAAAAACAGGGCATCTATGTCCTGAAGTTTATTGGGGAAATCCGGCTGAACCTGTGTTCGACGCTGGACAATCTGGTTGAGTCCATCACCCAGGACCCGGAGTTCAAGACCGTGGTGATCGACCTGACCGAGACCGAGATTATCGACAGCACCACACTCGGACTGCTTGCCAAGATCGCGATGGCGGCCCAGAAACAGAGCAACTTCCTGCCCACACTTATTTCGACCAATCCCGATATTACCCGCATTATCACTTCCATGGGTTTCGACAAGATCTTTATTATTGTGCGAGAACCCGCGTCCCGAATTGAAGAGCTTGAAGAGATTCCCGTACTCAGGGCCAGCGAACAACAGGTTCGAGACAAGGTTCTTGATGCCCATAAAGTGCTGATGGGCCTGAACAGCCGAAACAGGGAAGAATTCAAGAATCTGGTGCGCGCTCTGGAATGTGAAGAGCCCGGTTAACTGCGCCACCCTGGTGCGACATAGCCGGTATCACACCTGATCTGACAGAACGGAAGAACTATGTCTGAACAATCGACGCCCCGGAACACTGAGGCAGCCGCGCCAGTACATGATGTGGCGGTTCTGGGCGGTGGCAGTTTTGGTACTGCCATGGCCAAGGTGCTGGGTGAAAACGGTCACCGTGTTCATTTCTGGATGCGTGGCAAAGCCCAGGCCGAAGAGATCCGCAGCACCCGAATCAATAGCCGCTACATGCCAGGCATTGAGCTGACCGGTGACATTCAGCCCACCACAGACCTGGCGGACGCTGTCAGCAAGGCCGAGATCGTCTTTGTTGCCATTCCGAGCAAAGCCTTTCGGGCCGTTATCCGCGAAAACAGCGACAAATTCCGCGACGAGCAAATCGTCATCAGCCTCACCAAGGGGATTGAAGAGCACGGCTTCAAACTGATGAGCGAGATTCTGCAGGAAGAGATCCCTCGTTGTCGTACTGGCGTGCTCAGTGGCCCCAACCTGGCTGGTGAGATCGTAAACCGGGATCTGACCGCCACTGTTATTGCCGCCAAGGATCCGGATGTACGCCGTTCGGTCCAGGACCTCCTGGGGTGCGAGTATTTTCGCGTTTACGCGAACGTGGATGTGTATGGCGTGGAACTCGCCGGGGCACTGAAGAACATCTATGCGATTGTTGCAGGTCTTGCCTCCGCCCTTGAAATGGGTGAGAACGCCAAGGCCATGCTGATTACCCGCGGTCTTGCAGAGATGAGTCGGTTTGCCGTCAGCCTTGGCGCCAACCCAATGACATTCATGGGGCTGGCGGGTGTCGGTGATCTGATCGTGACTTGCACCTCATCCAAGAGCCGGAACTTTCGAGTGGGTTACGCCGTTGGCCAGGGCCAGAAACTGGACGATGCCGTGGCGGAGCTCGGGCAGGTGGCCGAGGGCATCTATACCCTGAAGCTCGTCAAGCAAAAAGCCGAGGCCATCGGGATCTATATGCCACTGGTTCGTGGTCTTTACGAGATCCTCTATGACAACGCTTCAATCAAGGCGGTCATCAATAGCCTCATGATGTCGGTCCAGAATTCCGACGTAGAATTTATACTGCCGCGGACCATCAGCCAGTAACAGGCCCGCTGAACCGGGACCAGGCCGGAAAGGAGAGAGCCCTTGCAACTGCTCATCATGCGCCATGGGGAAGCTGGCTGGCATACGCTGGATCAGGAACGTGAACTGACAGAGGCCGGGCGGCTTGGCGTGGCTGAGGTTGCCGCTCGCATCGCGGAGTCGCCCTGGCGCCCGAAGCTGGTCTGGAGCAGCCCCTATGTGCGTGCCAGGCAAACGGCGGCGATCGTCTCCGAAATTCTCAATTGTCCCGTTGAAGAAAAGATGTTTATCACTCCGGACGACGACCCGGCAGCCTGCCTTGATGCATTGATTGAGCATCACGAATCACCCCTGTTGATCGTTTCCCACATGCCCCTGGTGGGAGGGCTTGCCACGCTTCTGGTTGACGCACACCGCCGGGGCATTCCGTTCATGACCTCCCAGGCCGTCATGCTGGATATGCCAGTAGTCGGCCCCGGTTGCGCTGACTTGAAAGCCCAGTTTCTGCCCTGATATCGCCAGTAAGTAATTTCTGAATCCTCAAATCCGAGCCCGACTATGTACAGCTTTCCAATCGACTACGTGGAGCCGGTCTTCCGGCCTCCCAGTGAAGCCAAGTCACTGATCCTGCCGGTCACCAACGGCTGCTCCTGGAACAAGTGCACGTTTTGCGATTAGTAGAATGAAGTTTCTGTACTAAAAACACCTTAAAAATCCCCCAAAGTTCCTAATCCGCACTTTCTTCTTCACTTTAATCCCACTATAGTACTATTAAAAACATACTACAGATACGAGAAAAAATGTGCTTAATAGTGTTTGTCTGGAAGCGAACATCAGAGTAGATAACACCGGACTCCAGGTCAGTCTTCCGGTAATCGTGACGCACGATGGCCTGTTGAGAAGCTATCTGGACTATTTGATCGTCCATCGGAACAAGTCACGGAGCTGGAAAGACAGAAGCGCCTTCGCAGTCCGGCTTTTGATCGATTACACAAAGCAAAACGAGGGCTGTTTTGATAAGCACTATCAGCTTTTCCGAGAGTTTTCCAACAGCCTGTACACGGGAACGATTGGTGAAAACGGTAATGACCCCAGTTGGTTGCGTTGGAAGCCACGCTCAGACAACGATGCAGCTTTTCTTATCAAGCTCATTACACACTACACAGACTGGTTGGCTAAGCAACACGAAGAGAAAAAATACCAGATAAACCCGAAGGTTAAACCAACCCGTTATGAGGAATGGATGGGCTTGGCAGCCCATTATCAGAAAAAGCGCCGTGCCTTTTTCTCCCATCTTTGGGCAAGCAAGCCGGACCCCTCTTATTTTCGATATGTCATGCCCAGGAAGGTTTCTCGCTCAAAAGGTACCGAAAGCACGAAAAGTTTTCCGGAAGGACGGATTGATGATTTGCGTTGGGACGGATTCGTTCGATACGGCTTCGAGACCAGCGATAGGATTCATGAGCGGCTCGACCTGAAAAATGTACTGATCACCATGTTGATGCATTATGGAGGGCTTCGGCTCAGCGAGTGCTTCCACCTTTGGGTAGAAGACATTATCCCTTGGGAGGATGGAACGGCGCTCGTCAAAGTTTTTCACCCCGAAAAAGGGAAGCTAAGTCCGAACAGCCCAAGTAGACGTGAAGAGCTGCTTCAGCGGTTCGGACTAAAGCCCCGATTCGAGTATCCGAAGTCTCACACCCTGCATGCAGGATGGAAAAATCCGAAGGAGGATAACGAAGACCTCCACTTCATGACGGTTTGGTGGTTTCCGCAATCTGCCGGCGAAACTTTCAATGAGCTATGGCGGTTGTACTTGATGTATCAGCGGTATTCGGATGATGGAATGCATCCGTTTGCGTTTACAACTCGCACTGGCGCTCCTCACTCGATTAAAGGCTACAACCAGTCGCTCAAAAGAGCAGTAGAGCGGGTCGGCCTACCATTTTCAAAAGAAGCTGGAACAACGGCCCATGCCCATCGTCACTCATACGGGCGGGCTTTGTCTGACGCCAAATCCAGTTCCCTGATCATTAAAAACGCGCTGCATCATAAATCAATAGAAAGTCAGCAGGTATACACCGAACTCACTGAGAAACAGATGCGGGCGCATTTGAAGAGACTCTCACCCGAACAGCATCCGATATCTGCAATTTCGAGAGGACTCTCGCATGACGACTAAATACGCCACCTACGCCGAAGCGTCTGAGGCCGCGCAGAGACTGGGCTTTACATCACAACCTGAATACAACAAGGGCTACCGGCAAGACCCCAGCCTGTCGAGCGCTCCTTATAAAGCCTACGCTGAGGACTGGGTAGACTGGTACGATTTTCTCGGTACAGAGCGTCCCGGCGAGAAATACGCCACCTACGCCGAAGCGTCCGAGGCCGCGCAGAGACTGGGCTTTATATCACAATCTGAATACGCAAAAGGCTATCGGCAAGATCCCAGGCTGCGGAGCGCCCCTGATAAAGCCTACGCTGAGGACTGGGTGGACTGGTACGACTTTCTCGGTACAGAGCGTCCCGGCGAGAAATTCTACGCCACCTACGCCGAAGCGTCCGAGGTCGCGCAGGGACTGGGCTTAACATCACTATCTGAATACCTAAAAAGCTACCGGCAAGACCCCAGGCTTCCGAGCGCTCCTGATAGAGCCTACGCTGAGGACTGGGTGGACTGGTACGACTTTCTCGGTACAGAGCGCCCGGGCGAGAAATACGCCACCTACGCCGAAGCGTCCGAGGCCGCGCAGGGACTGGGCTTAACATCACTACCTGAATACAAAAAGGGCTACCGGCAAGACCCCAGTCTGTCGAGCGTTCCTGATAAAACCTACGCTGAGAACTGGGTGGACTGGTACGATTTTCTGGGTACAGAGCGTCCCGGCGAGAAATTCTACGCCACCTACGCCGAAGCGTCCGAGGCCGCGCAGAAACTGGGCTTAACATCACGACATGAGTACAAAAAGGGCTACCGGCAAGACCCCAGTCTGCCGAGCGATCCTGATAAAATCTACGCTGAGAACTGGGTAAGCTGGCCCATGTTTCTAGGAAACGAAAGCGCCTTTGACCCTGAATTGCTGACCATTTATCCGAGGATTTGGGAAGCCATCCAGCGTTATGTGGAGGCAGGCACAAACCAAGCCGCCAAATACTCACATTTGAGGGCTTTTCTCAGGGTCTACGTGGCGGGGCAGAAGCTGATCGACGATCCTGGGGCCATGCTGTCGAGGGACATCCCTTTTAATGAGAGTGCTTATGAGGCTTTTGTTCACGCAACGGGCGATACCGTAAAAAAACCTAGGCATAACATCTGTGCGGATTTTCTCGAATGGGTTTTGAAGAATTATTGCGCGGATGTGGATGATGAGGGCGAGCTGATTTTCCTGCCAGGATTCCGCAACCCCTTACGAACGGTGCTCAAGGGCCTGCTGGATCAGTTTCCCAGCTACCGACGGAGCGAGTCCAACAAACCGCCGCTGCCCTTGGACGCAATTCTGCGAGCCAAAGGGCATCTGATTCCGCCTGACGCAACATCGTTCCGAGACCTCTACTCGCTGCACCCGTTTTTAGAAGATTGTTGGTTTGAGGTTGATCCAGAACTGATCGATGAGAATGACCCAAACTGCATTTATCGAACCGTGACCAAGGACAGAAAAAAGCAGGATGGTGAGCGGTATTTTGAGGAAGCTTACGAACTTTGGTCGCCGGTCAAAATTGTGGCGAATTACGTGCTGTTATCCATGCCCCTTCGAGGCCAACAGATATGTTGGCTGGACAGCGGTGAGGGAGATGAGTTTATTCCAGTTTTGCGTGAGGGGAAGGTTTGCTGGGTCAAAAATATCAGCCACCTTGCCACTCCGAAGCGCAATCAGGGCTTCCTGAGAAGGGGTGAGGAAGGCGAGCTGAGCTCTTACATCACAACGAATAAAACCGGAAAAAAACTCGGTGGCTACAACATTCCCTTCATGCCAGATGGCTTAGCTTACTGGATCATTCAACTGCGGGACTGGCAATCAAAATACAACCCCATCGATGAGCTGACGCCTTGGACCAAGATCAAACTTCGGCACCCGACCAACAAGGACATTCTCAAGAGACGGGGTAAACAAGCGTTTCTTTTCCGCGACCCTGCCTCATTGGCTTGCGAAGAAAAAGTGTCGCCGATGTTCACAACAACCACCTTCGCGCGCACCTTGCCGGCCCTGCTTTTCCATAGCCAGAGCCCCGGTGAGGATCTGGCTGAGCGAATTCAAAAAAAGAACAGCGTGGACTACAAAAGCCAGTTCACCCCCCACGCCTTACGGGTCAGTCTGATTACGGCTTATATTGTCGATGGGCGAATGTCCATCGCCGTGATCTCGAAGTTGGTTGGCCATGCGTCACTCGTAATGACGATTTACTACACGAAAGTTGGCCATAGCATGATGCGAAAGGAATTGGCTGCTGCCGAGAAACGGGCGCTCGAACAAAGTCTGGACCGCTACCAGGACCTCATCATTCAGAAGAAGATCGATGAGGCTAGATCAGAACTCATCGCCACAGATCGAACCACTCTGGATCAGTGTTTGAATTCAAACTGGCCAGCCGCCGCCTTTCAATTGATGAGTATCGGAATTTGTCCCGTGGGCGGGGCCAAGTGTGACCAAGGTGGTGAGCCGTTGGTCGAGCGGAAACAAGAGGCCTTTTACGCGCCGGTTCCCAGCGGCTATCTGGGAACAAGAAATTGCCCACGATGCCGGTTCTTCATCACGGGCCCAGCTTTCCTTGGTGGCTTATCGGCCATCGTCAACGAAATTATTCTCGAAATTAACGTCATCCGTAAGGAATACCACGAGCTTGAGGAACAAAGGCAAGCGTTCGATGATGAACGCTACGATGCTGAGAGTGCAGGCAAGATGTTTGGGAACGAAAGAAAACTCAAAAAAGTCACTGCTGCTTATGAAGAAAAAGCCAGAAAACTCGACATGCTGGCGTGCGATCTTCAGCACTTATATCGGCTCATCACTCAATCTACGGAACTCTTAAACAAAACTGAGACGGATAAACAGCAATTGATTGTCAGTGAAAACTACGTGGAAATGGATATGCATCTGGACGAGCAGCAAAGCGATTTCAGGCTATTGGCTGAAGTGTGTGCGAACGCCGAAATCTACGAAAGCGCAAGTGCGTCCAGGGCACAGCCTTTGCTCACTCAGATGTTAGATAAACTTGCTGACACCAATGGGATCGCTCCGGCGATGTTCAGGCTAACCGATGACCAACAGCTACGCGCTGCCAACCAGGTTGTTCAATTGCTCATGAAGCAAACAGGGAATGACTGGCACCTTGCTGACAGCTTGGTGAACGGTCAAATCTCGCTAGAAGACCTTGCTGAACCGTTGAAATTCGGCGACATACGCAAAGAGATCGAATCGGTCATGAACGGGTCTCTGAAATTCCCGCTAGGAATCGAGATCTGCGATGAGTGATCCAAACGAAGTCTACGAGGCGGTTCTGAGCCAACTAAAAAGCGCTCGCTCGAGAAAATCTCTGGAAGCGCTGCATGAAGTCTGTCAGGAGCATCATAGTTCGGGTGCCGTTGATTTTAGAATCGCAACGATTGCCAAGCTTGGCGCGAATCGTGGGGTTCCAAGTACTCAAACGATTCGGAATAAAACAGGCGAACCGTATCGAGCTGTGATTGATGCATGGCGGGTCCTTGGCGATGAGAAGAAAAAAGAGGTCAAGGGTCGAATTACTCCGTCTGGAAAGTACGACTGGGTGAATGAGCTCGGAAACGCAACTCATCGTTACCTTGTCCTCGACCTGATTGCCCAGGTACGCCACCTGAAAGCCGAAAACAAAGGGTTTGCGTCGATTAAAAAGCTGGAAATTGATTGCCGTTCCGGTTCGGAAGCTGCGGTTGAATCGCAACTTCCAAATTTCCTGAGTCATGAGTTGGACGCACTGAAGGAAGCAATTTCTGATGAGTTCCTGATGCGGCAGGGTTGGGTTCGAGGGGAACGTGGAAGTATCAAGGACCAAAACGGCAAGGTGATCTTCCGTAATGGCTTCGTTGACGTCATTGAAAAAGTGCTGAGTTTAAAGCATGTCTAATGGACAAGAGAAAGCTCGCCAGAACCTCGTTGGCTTCCAACGCTGGGCGGCCACGCAAACGGACGAGGATTTTGAGCAAATCGTTCACCGGGGCCAGTTAAACCGTGGCGAGGTAGCGAAAGCCATTGGCATCGGCAAAAGCGCTCTGCGTCAGAATCCAGCCATCAAGGAGGCCCTGGAAACGTTAGAGCAAGGTCTACGTGAGCGGGGTGTGCTGCCACCACTCACTCAGGAGGCTTCGGTTCAGAGGTCTCAACCCAAACGCTATGATCCCACGGTCAACCAGAAAGCTTTGGAGTCCCGGCGTCTCTCGGCACTGGAGCAGGAAAACATCGAGCTGAAAGCTCGTGTGGCAACCCTCGAAGCCAAGCTCAAGCGTTATGGCGAGCTATCGGAGGTCCTAACCGAGTTCGGGGTAGCGCCCGATGCATGAAGACTATTTCCGTGTTACCAGCTGCCAACACAGTGGCTCAAAGTATACGATCTTCACAGGCGTACCTCTCAAAGCCGACAGTTACATAATCAATTCGGGCAAGTACATTGTCAGCATCCGATGCGAAAACCAGTCTCTACCGATCCAGCCGTCGGTGGGGCAGCAGTGGCGGGTTCGCGGCCAGCGGGCCCTTGAGGCCGTCCAGGCGGGCGGTTATGAGCTTCAGCAGCATCTGTATAACGATCCGGCTGAGATGGAATGCACGCTGCCGGAAACGGGTGAAGCGCTCATTCGCTTCATCGCTACCGAGAAAGACTTCACTGGAATTGGTGAGTCGAAAGCTCGCGCCCTCTGGGAAGCCTTCGGGAGCGACCTGCACCCGTTGCTCCAATCGGACACGGAAGAGCACAGAGAGCGTCTGAGAGACGTTCTGAGCGACGCCTCAATTGAAGCCCTGCATAACGGCTACGCCAAGTATCGGAATCTCGCACACGCGAACTTGCTCGCTTCACTGGGCATTCCGCTGCGTATTCAGCAGCGTATTCTCAAATATCACGATGAGCGCACTGTCGATATCCTAAAAGCCAATCCCTGGGCTCTGCTGGGCTTTGGGATGCCGTTCGCCGACATCGATGCGATGTCCGAGCAATTGGGCTTTGAGAAATCAGCTCCGGTGAGGCTCGCAGCTGCCCTGGAAAGCGCAATCCGCAGGCAGGTCGAAAAAGGTCACACCTACGCAACGCATCAAGTTTTAAGGCCCGAGATCATAAAGCTTCTGGGCGATAAAGACCTGGTTGCCGAGGTCTTTGCCAATGGCTATCTCAATGGCCAGTTCATTCTCAGGCCGCAGACCGGCACCTATCACCCGACTGCACAGATAATAATGGAATCGGTGGTCGCCAAGCGGCTCAAAACACTGGCAACCATCACGGACGAAGATGAATCCGTTTTCAAAGCACTGACCGAAGCCGCCCGGGAGTTGCCTTACGATCTTACTGAGCATCAACTGGAGGCGGTTGAATCCAGTCTCACCAACGGTGTGTCCTGCATTACGGGCGGTGCCGGTACTGGAAAAACCACGGTGCTTCGGACCGTATTAAAGGCTTACGCCGCACTGGGCTATGAAATACACGCCGTGGCGTTGTCTGGGCGGGCTGCCATGCGACTGCACGAAAGCATCGGTTTTTTCACCATGACGATTGCTCGCATGTTGCGGGAGGAGCCGATCTCACCCTCTCTGGTTCAGCCCAAGCACCTCTTGGTTATCGACGAAAGCAGCATGATCGACCTGCCGACCATGTACCGGATCGTCACGCACCTTGATCCGTCGGTACGTATTATTCTGACGGGCGACCCAAACCAACTGCCGCCCATAGGCTGTGGCAAAGTCCTCTCAGACATAATCGAATCTGGCGCAATTGCCAATGTTGAGCTGAATATCGTGAAGCGTCAGGAAGGCTCAACGGGTATCCCTGAATACTCTGCCACCATCAACCGAGGCGATGTTCCTCCATCGTTATCATTTGGTGCAATCACGTTCCACGAGACGCCTCCGGAGCGTGTAGTCGATAAGTGCAAGACCCTGTATGCCGAATCCGCTCACAATACCCAGATTATCGGTGCAACGAAGGCCCTGGTTGGCGAGTTAAACCTGGAATGTCAACGGCTAATCAATCCAGGCGGCCAGAGGCTGGAGTTCAAGCTGCATGGGGATGATTTCTTTATTGATCTGAGGGTAGGCGACCCGATCCTATTCACTAGGAACAACTATACTGTCGGCATCCAGAACGGATCTCTTGGTGTCCTATCCTCAGCAGACCGCGCTTTTCAAGGCGACCAGGAGACATTTGGTGTCGTAACTCTGGATACCGGAGAGGAGATAGACATCACCGAGGATGTGTTCGACTGCATGGAACTTGGCTATGCGATCACGCTCCACAAGGCTCAGGGTAGCCAGTTCCCAAGAATTATCGTGGTAGTACAGAAGGGCCGCATTTCCGACCGAGCATGGCTTTACACCGCGATTACCCGCGCCGAGGCAGAAATCCATATTGTTGGGCAAGTTAGCGATTTCGAGGTAATAACAAAAGCGGAAAGCCATGCGAATCGGCGAGCGAGTTTTTTGAGAGAACTACTGACAGAGAGGAAAAGGGATTCGGGGGTTGTCTGACAGAGCACTACCCCCTCATCGCCGGTCGCGGCCAATGGGGCCTCAGGCTGTGCCGCATTTCCAGCTTAGCGGATCATCCCTGGTCCTTAAATACCTCTGGTGAATCGCCGCTTGCGGCGAGAAGGCAGAGCCCTGTTCCTGTTCATCAAATTGTGTTCATGAAAGCACTTGAAGCGATCCAAAACGTTTGTTTCTAAACAAAAGCGGACATTTGCAGCTCTCAGCTTCGAATCGGCTTTCGATTCACTTTTGAAGGCTGGTATCGCTTAATCGGATGCACTAACGATAAAGTGGAATAACTATTCCGACCCGGCGATCACCGATGATATGGAAAATTATGAATAACGCGGTATTTCAGTAGCCTAATTAATTGCTGTATGCATGACATTCATGAGCTGATTCATAACCTCTGGTTTTGCTCCATTTCATGAACCTTCGCTTCTTCTCGCAGCCGGCCATTGTCTGACCGGCTCCAAAAAAAATTGCAATTTATGCCTGCGTGATCAAAGCATTTTCTTCAGTTGTCCGTAGTCTCCACCGGTAC
>NZ_FONF01000001.1:0-72683 GCF_900112835.1 Marinobacter sp. DSM 26671
ATACGGCGCAGGTATTCGCTCACGGTGGGACGGCTGATACCGCAGGCCGCCGCAACCTGACGGTTGCTCAGCCCTCGCTCCCACTTGAGGCGAAGGACTTCTTTGATCTTACGCATGGATAACCTCTTCGCTGGCATCTGACCCTCTCCGGATGAAAAGGGTCAGAGTACCGTTAGTTATCCCGCGTCGAACGTTTTGATGGGGAAGTCAGGCAGCCTGCCGGGGTGGCAGCTTTGCCGTGGAATCAGTGGCAGCTTTCGCGTGGAATGGGTGGCAGGCTTCGTCTGGAATCAGTGGCAACTTTGGTCTGGAATACGCACGTCCTCCCGTATTTATCAATTTAAAACAAAAGGTTACTGACTTGGCACATGTCTTGTATGGCCATAGCCGTGCAATGAAGCCCATCTCAGTAATAAGGAATAAAGTAATGAAAAATATCTTTCTTTGTTTGTCTCTTGTGTTTTTTGCAAGTTCTGTTAACGCAGGGTTGATCAACGATTTTACAGGCGGGTATGACGTTTCGAATTGGAACCAATCGCTGAATGGTGGAGCAATCGATACCACAGGCGCCCCCTCATCAATCCTTCAGATCAGCAGTAACTCGGGCGGCGGCGCATCCGACACAGATTTCACGATCAGTGCGTTAGGGGATGGTTTAGTAACTTTCGATTGGTTGTATAAAACATATGACTCCTGGGGCTCTTCTTATGATCCTTTTGGATGGCTACTGAATGGGTCATTTACGCAACTTACACAAAATGGGAGTTATTCCACTCAGTCTGGCACTGCAACATTTGCCGTAACCACCGGTGACGTCTTCGGGTTTCGCGCCAGAGCGACAGACTCAATCTTTGGTTCAGCTGTAACAAAAATTTCAAACTTCTCAGCACCAGTCAACGTGCCTGAGCCCGCTTCCCTGGCGTTGCTTGGTCTCGGCTTGGCCGGCCTGGGTTTTGCGAGAAGAAAAAATGCATCGTAAGCAGTTCCTTTTTTGATCAAGCAGGCCGGTTGCCCGGAGTAACTGGCCTGTCAGCCACCCAGCTTAAAAACCCCTGCTCTAAAGTCTCAAAAGTTCTGTTAGCCGCTATTCCCTGATCAACCGATTGCCGGAACCTTCGTAACTCCCGCCATCGCGGGTGCCAATCGGCGCGTCCACCGTATTATTGATGGCACTGGCCCCACTGGTATCAAACCGGAATTCAATAGAACGATTCAGGTTTCCCCTGGTAAACACCTCATTACCCTCTACGATGGTGCCTGGGGAACTCCAAACAATAATCGCCCCATCGGATCCTCGCCGCCTTTGGATACTGTAGAGTCCCTCTGCATAGTCAACGCGGTTATTTCGAATAACTCCGCCGGAATGATCCATAGCTCGGTCCAGCAAACCAAACGCGATGGCCCGATCGACATTTACAAAGCGGTTGTTTTCCACAACGGTGTCGCGCGCACCGTTCCACATCAAGACAACGGGTGCCCAAAGGTGATCCGCATGATCAGGCGCATGAAAGTTTTCAAAGTGATTGTTCCGAATAACCCAGTTGGCACCAGCATGCACATCCACACCATTAGTATAGCCAGTGCCGCCTCCCCGATCGATCATCGGAGGCCCTTCGGTATATGCGAATACCGAATTTTCAACGAGGCCTCCATCAACGCCATCCCCAAAGCCCGATGGATTGGCTTTAATTAACTGCTTGCCGGTATCAAGTATGCGAATATTCTGGAAGGTTAGTGATTCGGCTCCAGGGTTTAACACAATGCCATGCTGATAAAAGTCACGAATGGTGAGGTTCTGCACCGTAAGGCCGGAAGCATCAGTCCAGATGCCATGAGGCGCCCCACGATAATCCGGGTTATTCATCCCGGCGCCCTTCAAAACCACGTCGCCACACGCTTTGCCGTTTCCCCTTAGAGTGACATGGTCCGTCCGAACTGCAAGGGTCGCCTTCAACCTGTATACGCCTGGATTCAGCAGAATGATACTGCCTGACTCCGCAGAACGCACCACGCTCTGAAGCTCACCAGCATTCCCGACTCTGACCTCCCTGCCCGAAGGCTGTTCAGGTACAGGGGCCGAGGAGCACTCGAACGCCTCCACATTCAAGGGAAGGATCATCAATAGAAACAGGTAGCAAACCCGCAACATAATCAGGTCCTTAACCATCAGGGAACTATAGTCTGTGCTAAGCTCTTTTTCTGATTTCGTTGATATTATTCATCCCCTCCCTGGAGGTTAGTTCGCCCACCACATGAGTACCAGTAGCCGCGTTTTCAAGAGCTCTACCTTCTTGTTGGCGATTCAACTCTTCCAGCGCTCTCTTGGCCTGATCAGCACACTGATCCTGGCCCGCCTACTTGTACCGGAGGACTTCGGCATCGTGGCCATGGTGGCCATTGCTCTGCAGTTTTTTGAAACGCTCGCAGATGCTGGTAACAAGCATTACATCATCCAGAAATCCGAAGTCACTGACCAGGACCTCAATACCGCCTGGACCATGAACCTTGCCATTAAGACTGTCATGGCAACCTTGATTATCGTCGTTGCTCCCCTGATTAGCGAATATCTCGGCGCGCCGGAGCTTACCATGGCACTCAGCATCGCGGCCCTGGCAATGCCGCTTGGAGCGCTACGCAATCCGATTCTGATGCTTATGGCCCGAGAGCTGAACTACCGACCGGTGTTCGTGCTCAGCATCTGGCAGAAAGCGGTCTCTTTTATCGTTGTAGTCGTGTTTGCCCTGATACACCCCAGCTACTGGGCTATTATTGCGGGCGACCTAGTAGCCGCGATTGTGATGGCGATCGGCTCCTATTTCATCCACGCTTACAAGCCCGCCCTTACACTGCAAAAGATTGGCGCACAGTGGCACTTCTCCAAGTGGCTTATTCTCCGGGGCGTGGTAGGTTTTACTCGCTCTCAGATAGACAACCTGATTGTCAGCAAACTGTTTGGCACTGGTCAATTGGGCGGTTATCACCTGATCCGTGAACTCGCAACCTTTCCTGCTCTATCGGTGATTATTCCCGGCAGCGAACCTCTGCAGGCCGCCATAGCTGAACGCAAAAACCACTCAGAGCAGCTAGCCTATCGCATCCGACTTAGTCTGTTCATGATGGTCACTCTGCTGACTCCACTGACCATTTTCATGGCGGCGTACAGCGAGCAGATAGTAAACGTTTTCCTGGGGCCCCAGTGGGGAGATTTTGAGGAATTGTTGCGCCCATTTGCCCTCTTCTTTTTTACTTTTTGTCTGTTTGCACTGGTCAGCGATGCTTTTGTCGCCACCGGCCAGGTCAGAGCCCTTTTTATATTTGACCTTGTGTCCACAACCATAATCGTAGGATTCCTTCTAAGCCTTGAAGACATAACCCTTTCAACAATGGCATGGGCTCGTGGTTGGCTTGCCGTCCTGACCACCCTCGCTCTGCTACTCATTCTACAATCCCGGACACACTTCAACCTGGCTCGACTCGGCGCCATTAGCGTTCTGGTTCTGGCCCCGTCCCTCTTCGCCTGGTTGGTAACTGAAATTGTGAGGCTGTCATTTTTTCCAGCAACCGCGCTGATCTCACTAATTCTAAGCGGATTATTGTTTAGCGGTCTGGTCACAATCCTTCTTATGGCGATTGCAGCGAGTAGCAGACCCCACATAGACGAAATCGCTCATCTGTGGGATCAGGGTACAACAATCTTGAAAACTCTTTATGAGCGCATTCATCGCTGAGAGAATTAACCTATTTGCTGAGCGCCTTAATGAATTTTCAGTCGACTAACGGTGGAGCTGCTCTATGCCAAGCGTTCCGAGTCGAATGCTGCAGCAGAATCGGTTATATTCAAACACATTGAAGTGTTTGATAACCGGAAAAGTACTCGGCTTTAGGCTATCTCGGCCCGATAGAGTTTGAGCCCAGTTGCGCGTAATCAAGTGGAGTTTTCTTAGGTAGACCAAGTTGATACTTCAACCTTTTCGCCTCCATATTTTTAAAAAATTTTGAAAATATCGAAACATGAAAATAACAAATTTGTCAGACAAGGAAAGAAACGTGAATGCAAGCTTAAAAAATCTAAAAATATTGTATTGGAGAATAGAATCTTTTATTTTTGAAATTTACACTAGATTTATGCTAAACAGAGCTCCCCAAAAAAGCACAACTTGGACTCGAAACTATTAATTAGCTTTACTTCTTACAAGCCTCGATTTAAAAAAGTCCATCTTACAATCAAATCACTCCTCTCACAGTCTGTGAAACCAGACTTAATTATATTGTGGGTAAGTCATGCTGATTACGATTTATTGCCTGAAAAAGTCACAAAATTAGAAGAGGAATACAAATACTTTAAAATAAAACCATGCGACGATTTAAAATCATACAAAAAGCTTATTCCAGCAATTATTAATTATCCAGAATACTACATAGTCACTGCAGATGACGACCTATTTTACCCACGTAGCTGGCTAGAAAGACTAACAAGTAAGGTCGATGGATCCGATTCTATAATTGCCCATAGGACTCACGCAGTCAGTTATGAGAATGGAGAAATGTTATCTTATAATAAATGGCTGAAGTCAGTACTCGCCACCAATAACAGGGTATTATTTCCCACAACAGGTGCCGGGGTTATTTATCCACCCAACTGCTTCCATACTGATGTCACCAACAAAGAAATTTTTCTCGAGCTATGTCCAACGGCAGATGATATCTGGTTCTTCTGGATGGCCAAACTTCACAGAACGCAAATCATTCATAGTGGTTACAATTTCAATACGGTTTCATGGCTTGGGACAGACATAGGCGGGCTAGCCGAACAGAATGTTATCGGCCTTAAGAATGACATCTATATCAGAAACTTAAAACTGAAGTACGGAGATCCAACGCAGCTGTGTAAAATTGACGATACCTTATGCCCCTGACCCCGTATCAGGTCCAACCAGAGTTGGAAAAATCCGGCTCCAATTGCATCGGTTTTCTTCGTGAAACCGCATGTTTCCTGGCGTAGTCCGAGGGCGTAGACCACTCCAATGCGGAATGGGGTCTGACTTGGTTATAGAACGTCCTCCATGCTTCGATTTTCTCCCAGGCGTCGGCCAGTGACAAGAACCAGTTTTCGTTCAGACACTCCTGCCGGAGTCGTCCATTGAAGGATTCTACCGTCGCATTATCGGTAGGCTTGCCCGGGTCGCTAGAAGTCAATTTCGATGTTTCGCTCATACGCCCAGAGGTCCACTACCAGAAGTCCACTAGATGTTTCTAGAATGTGGGGTAGCACCCTGCTTATTCCACTATGCTGAGATAAAACCCAAGCGATCGTAACGGTAAATCGAAGTAACAAAATTCCTAAACTAGTCTACACAAAATCATCAGGGTTCAACTACACTCTGGAATACAGTACTGCGAACCAACTGCAGGGAGCAGTAGATCGAAAACGTAAGTGGCTGTAGACAACAGCAATCGCTCAAACGATGGTAAACGCAGCAACCAACAGCACACGCAAAAAAGTGCGTGAGGGTGGAACAAAATGTCAACAAACCTCCGGTCATCAGTCTTCTTAGCTTTAATCGCACCATCCTTTGTTTGTGCAGAAACTCTCTTTTCGATAGGCGACCTCGTCTACGAAGGTGCGGCCAGAATTCCTGTTGGAACATATGGAGACAGCCGAATGGGATACGCCGAAGGAACATTTCACGTTACTGACGACTTTTCGTCTGCATTCATGGTCGGTCATTCTCAACATCAAGCCATAGCAGAGTTTGCGTTGCCACAATTTTCGACGGCTTCATCGATCTCTGAACTCCCGATGGCGCAAAACAAACAACCATTCCAAAAGTTTTTCGACCGCGTGCCCTCAGGAAATCCAGATAGCATCAACAGAATTACCGGAATGAACCTGATAAATGATGAGCTCGTGGTCAACGGCGTCCAATATTATGACGGCGACGCCAATAATACCGACACTACATTTGTTATAGAAAATCCTAACGAGCTTGCAACTAGCCCTGTAACTGGTTTTTTGAAATTAAGTGCAAGAAGTCATGCTTCAGGTTGGATGTCTGAAATACCAGCAAAGTTTCAAGATACCTTTAAAGGTGAGTATATCTTTGGCTATGCTAGCAACTACGCTATAAATGCCAGGAACAGTATCGGGCCCAGCGCTTTCGGTGTGGCTGCGAAAACCATAACGAACGCAAGCTCGGGTGATCAAGTGCCAACTTTTCCTTTGATTGATTATTCGATCGACAATCCACTCGCCCAAGACCCATATAATCGCGAACGGGAAAACGACCTTTGGACTGAAGTTTCCACAGCCCATGTCGGGTTCATAGTGCCTGGATCAGACACCTATGCGGTTTTTGGAACAAGCGGAGGTCACAATTCCGGTATAGGGTACAAGATTACGCAAGACAACGGACAGCAATGTGGAGGCCCATGCCCCTATGAAGCATCAGACGTTTACAACTACTTTTGGTTTTACGATGTGAACGATATGATTTCCGTTGCCCAAGGCAACAAAGCCCCCCACGAGGTGCGTCCTTATGAATACGGTGAAATACAACTTCCTTTCCAGGAGGAGGGCAAAACGCCAAATTTGGTAATCGGAGCAAGCTTTAACCACAGCAAAAACAGACTATTTCTAATGCTTGGGAGGGCTGATAAGCTTCAAAGCCAATACGAGAGTGCGCCTCTATTGCTGAGCTACTCTATTGCCCTAGGAAGCAGGCCGAATTCGCCTTCAGGCCTCAAAATTCAGTAACAAGAAAAAATAACGCCTATGAGAATAAATTAATTAGGCGCTTCAAAATCGCACTTTTAAAAAGCAGGGATGCCATATTCAATGACTGAACGCCTACATTCCTTAGATGTGTATTGCGCAGCCTCGCGATCATTTCAGTAAAGGTAGCACATATCATTCTGGGATCTGGAGCTCCCGCACATTTGGCACCTTTACAACTTGGAGGGATGGTTACAGGCCTGATGACTCCACTCCACCGGTTTGGCTTTGAACTCATTGGTGTACTGCTGGGTTTTCTTTCCGGTGATCATTTCCGGCGTCGGTTTGCTCCGTCTGCGGAGTTATCGATGCGTGTCCATTGAACTGGGGGGAGAACCCTTATCATGACTGCACTTCGTAGCCTCATGGCTGGACTACATGAGGATGATGCCTTTTCGCATTAAAAAGTAAACCGGAAAATCGGACCGTCCGACCGTAGCAAACCTCAAAATCGAGGCCGCACCAATACTGAATTAGGAGCAGAAAACGTTTATTTTTTATCAACCGGCAAATTGGATACCAACGGCAATGGTAGTTGCTAAAGTGAACCCTAAATTCCTTTTCTCAAAATGACAACCGATAATACGCTATAAACCTATTCGAACATCTGTAGTGGTCAACTAATCCCGGACAGTATTTTAAGGTTTTCCTCAGCGGCGACGGGCGAAATGCCGTCGTTGAATGCGTGAGGTCGTTGCCGGTTGTAGTAGTCCATCAGATAGCCGCCCACATCCTTTTTAGCCTCGGGCAGGTTCCGATATCCCAGGGCCGGTATCCATTCAGATTTCAGGCTTCGGAACAGTCTCTCCATCGGGGCGTTATCCCAACATTTGCCACGCCGGCTCATGCATTGTGTCATTCGATAGCGCCAGAGCCTCTGGCGGAACTTGCGGCTGGCGTACTGGCTCCCCTGGTCCGAGTGGAACATGACTTTTTCTGGTTGACCGCGCTGCTCCCAGGCGTGGTCCAGAGCTTTGACGACTAGGTCGGCATCTGGCCTGGAGGACATTGCCCAACCAACAACGCGTCGGGCATACAGATCCAGTACGACAGCAAGATAGCTCCACCGCTGACCGCCCCAGATGTAGGTAATGTCTCCACACCACGCCTGATTGGGCCGTTCTACTGTAAATTCACGAGCCAGATGGTTCGGGATGTCTGGTCGCTCAACGGTGGCCTGGTTGCTTACAGATCAGCCCCAGCTCACTCATCAGTCGTCGAACCTTGAAGCGACCAATGACAACGCCTTCTTCGCTGAGCATGCCTTTGATTGTTCGGCTGCCAGCAGAACTGCGGCTCTTGGTGAACAGGCGATTTACATGAGCCTTCAGGACCAGACGCTCAACGTCTATATGTTTCCGCCTTTGGCGGTATTCGTAATAGCTGGAGCGGCTGATATCGAACGCATTGCAGACCATTTCAACGGGCATTTGCTCACTCAACTGGTCTATCAGCGCGTACGATGCATGTCGTCCGACATCAAGAGAGCGGTAGCCTTTTTTAGTATGTCTTTCTCTTGTTCAAGGCGTTTGCAGCGAGCTTCCAGCTCCTGAATACGGCGCTGCTCCGGGGTTAAAGCCTTACCCTTCGGGGTAATGCCCTCACGCTCATCCGTCAGTTGCTGAACCCAGCGCCTCAGAGCGCTTTCACCTACGCCCAAGGACGTACTCGCCTGTGCGATGGTGTAACCTTGATCCAGCACCAGGCTAGCTGCTTCCTGCTTGAATTCCGGAGTAAAGGAACGTCGTTTTCTGGTCATCAGACACCTCCTTTATGGTGGTGATCTTACCATCTACGTTGGTGCCCGGAATCATTGAACCACCACAATCGGTCTATCAAGGCGGTTGCTTATAAAAACTATAAATAATATGACTCGAACACGAA
The DNA here is from genome assembly GCF_900112835.1 of Marinobacter sp. DSM 26671. Classification (NCBI taxonomy): domain Bacteria; kingdom Pseudomonadati; phylum Pseudomonadota; class Gammaproteobacteria; order Pseudomonadales; family Marinobacteraceae; genus Marinobacter; species Marinobacter sp. DSM 26671. The sequence goes on from NZ_FONF01000001.1 coordinate 8,657, forward strand.
TTTGCAAATGACCTTGACATGCAATACATTCGCGGTACCAGAGCTCTTTTCCAGCCAATTCTTACATATCAAAATCACAGTTGTCCCAGGACGACGTTTTACTGAAGGGAACACGATTGGTCAACGAAAGGATCAAGTCGCTTGATGCGCTGAGGGCGATCGCGATCAGCTTGGTTGTTCTAGCCCATATCGTCCTTGGTTACGGAGCACCAGAAGGCCTTGCGCCGCTACAATTTGGCGGCGTTGGCGTAGATCTCTTTTTTGTACTTTCGGGCTGGCTCCTAGGCGGTCAACTTTTCAAAGAATCCAGAGCTGGCACATTGAATGTGTATGAATTCTGGCGAAAAAGATGGTATCGAACCTTACCGGCTTATTATGCTGTTCTTGGCTTTACAATCCTTCAGCAATATTTAACCAAATCTGACTTCAGCGCTCCGCTTGAATATTTTATTTTTCTACAAAATTATGATTTACCCCTTGAAATATTTTATATCAGCTGGTCTTTATCAGTAGAAGAGCAATTCTATCTTTTCATCGCTCCAACCATTTTTCTCATAACAAAGGCATCTCGACACAAGCAACTATTATTACTTGTCATACTTTTGTTAACGCCATCAATATTCAGATTTCTAGGGCTATATGAAGACACTATACAAACACACGTCCGAGTCGATGGATGCATAGCAGGAGTCCTGCTAGCTTTTCTCAAAAACCAGTATGAGAGTCTCTGGAATTACCTGAAAGATATATCGGGATTTTTGTTTACCATTTCGCTTGGTATGTTTTTTTACTTCGCAATACAGCGTTGGATCCCAGCAATTCCAGTCCTCGAATTTGGATATCTTGAACGTGCTTTTGTCTTCTCGACCTGGGTGCTTTATGCTAATTCTTCGGCATCGAAGCAGTCGAAATCTTTTCCAGGCGCTTACTATATAGCAACTAGATCGTATTCGATGTACCTACTCCATCCCGACGCTATTGCAGCGACAAACCGTTTCTTTTCGGAACTTAGCTTCTTTAGCTACCTAATGCTTGTTTCACTTATCACGATCGTGACTTCAGAATTACTGTATAAATTCGTCGAATTACCGGGGATGAATTTGAGAGATAAGCGTCACCACAAAAACAACATCAAAAAATAAACACGAACCGTCATACGATCAAAACAATAGTAACCCACCAGATATGTTATTTTCGCATCTGCTTCACCGTTTTTATAAATAATTTCTTTTCTCTATCTGTCATCAAAAAAAAGTAAAAACAAAACGCACTTAAAACAACATTTAAAGAACCAAAAAACAACAAACCGAAAATCCTCGTGACTGGCCCAATCTCGCCAAGGTAAAGATCAGCGAGAAAGCCCAAGACTACAATAGAGCCGCCTACGTTAAGAAGTGTAAGTATAATATTTTTTAATCCGCTTGAGCCTAATACTGCTCCATAAGCGTAAATGTACAAACCAATGCATAGCACTAACTCTGTTGCACATCTTGCAACTACAAAAGCAAGCAAAGACCAGTTTGAAAACACTAACAGGACGATAAACGTCGCTGCTGATGCTAACAACTCATAAAAGAAGATATTTTTTGTCCGACGATCAACCATTAGGAGCTTGATAGATTGATTCATAATTGCAAAGGGCACAACCAGCAAACCGAAATAAGCGAACAGGTAACTAAACTGAAGCCACTGCGAACCCAAAACGATTGATATAATTGACTCGGCACCTATAAACGCAACGGACGCTATAGGGGCGACAAGAACTGCAATGATTTTAATAGTAATGTCAGATTGGAAGCGTAGTTCGGTTTTCAGGTTTTGCACTTTGCCATATTCGGCATGAAGTGGTGCAAGTATAGGAGAAATGAACTGCAATGAAGGGATGGAAGCAAAATATTTCATATTATTATAGGCGCCTAACTGTCCTGTCGAAAAGCTTGAGCCTACGATTAGTGAATCTACGTGGTTCCTAAAATAACCTAACGATGAACGAGGAATAATCCATTTTGAAAACTGCCATTGCTCACCAACGTTCTGTAGACTAAGCTTCGGCCGAAACGAAGAAATATAAAAAGAGGCAATAAACATAAAGATAGAAGATGCCAGCAGTCCACTTATTAAAGCCCAATGGTTTTTAAATATTATAGCAATCGGTATCGAGATTGATATGGCAAAAACCTTGGCGAAAACCGAAAATTTCACAATACGCCCATAATTCTGTTCCCGTTTAAGAATTAGCATTCCCGGGTTATTAAGTGAGTCAAAAATTATTACCGTGCCGGTTACGATAACTACAAGGATCAGTGAGGAATCGTCCTTAAGCCAGGCTGTTATCGGCGCTGCTGCTAATAAGATAATAAAAGAGAGAGATTTTAGCAATATATCAAGTGTCCAAGCAGAATTTACATCCTCTGTAGTTAAGTCCGCCTTCTGAATAACGTAAGCTTCAGCACCGGATTTGGATATAGCTTCAGAGAACCACATAACCAGCATTGCGATGGCAACGATACCGAAATCTTCTGGGGTAAGTATCCTCGCAAGCACAATGGTACTCACAATACCTAAAGACCTCTGCGCTAAACGCTGAAGGACTAGTAGCCCGGAACTTTTTACTACTTTGATCACTTAGGGTTGTACCTTTAACGTATTAGGTGAGGGGTGGCTTTTTCCGATCGATCTTTTACATGAAGCCTTGTTGGCGGAACCTAAGTATATTGTACTGGTCCTCGAGCTTGAATTACACTTTCTGGCCCGCGTAACCGAGAAACCCTTCACTTTTAGTCTATGAAGGCACGTTCGCTGACCTGACGGATTTTTCAGAGTAGCCCTAAACTGGCTCATTCCATGTCTAGGTGATAGTCCCCAGCTCGTATGAAGCCAGCCCTGTGTCGTGAGGATAATTGAGAATCGAGGAAGGCGCCAGGAAAAACCATGCTGTGTGTCGACTGCGCGAAGCAGAAGCAACCCTGCATCGGGAGTAATGCAAGCTGCGACGAAATCCGCTTCAATTTGGCAGCGAGAAAGTGGCCATAATGCAAGTTTTTCAGGTACTATTTTTAGTGTCACTTTAGCTTTGGGTGCTAAGTTAATTGCTTGCGGATTTAAGATCACAGTATTCTAGCTGCCTTTTCCCTCCGTAGCGAATGCTGGCGAGAAAAACTCCGAATCACATTCATGCAGTGAAGTAATTGGCCCTTTGGTGGTAGCCCTTCATAAAATTTAATTAAACTCAAATCAAAGGATCAGGCGGTTGAATATTTTATATATTACTCACAATGTAAATCTTCGGAGTACGACCTGTGTCATCGATGCAGCCATTCAAAATTTACCTACAGGTCAATACTCTCAAATGTTGGTGTTTCCAGAGCGGGGTCCTTGGCAGACATCTCTAGTCGCGCAGGGGATTAAAGTCGAAATTCGGCCGTTTGTGGTGCCTGAAAAATCGCGGCCAATCGAGTTTATACGAAACGTTTTTTATTGGGTTAAATTAATCAAGGTTAACAACGTGTCTATTGTTCATTTAAATGAACATGACAACTTTCCAATGATACGTCATGCTGCCTATGTCTGTAGAGTTCCTGTTATTGTTGGTGTTCGTTTTGTGCTTGAGGGTGGTTATGCAAAATGGGCTTTTGGTGGAAGAGATAGACCCGCCAAGTTACTCTTTACCAGTCAAGACCAATTCAACAGGAGCAAAGGAGAAATACCGGCCAACGTTCCCGGTAGTGACACGATATTGTTTGGTAATGGGCGCGACCTTACCCAGCTGACCTCAGTGCCGTGTCAGCGAAATGCTACCCGAGAAATTTGGAATGTCACAACCGGAGAGGTTGTTTTAGGAACAGCAAGCGTTATACGAAGACGAAAATTATTGGAGGACTTTATCGCTCTTGTTAGGAAGTTAAAAAACAAAGGCTTCGCCGTAAAAGGCATCATTGCCGGAGGAGGAAAGTTTGCTGACCCTGAATATGTCTCTGAACTAAAACAACTAATAATTGATAGTGGCTTGCAAGATATTGTCATTATGATTGGTAACATTGACGATATGGCTCCTTTTTATCAAGCCATTGATATCTTTGTTAGTACTAGCGAACTTGAAACTTTTGGTATGAGCGTTTGCGAAGCCATGGCATTTGCTAAGCCTGTGATAGGTTATTCCGGTGGCTCCGTTGCAGAAGTTTTAGATGACGCATCATCTATAGCCAAAGTGAAAGATGTTGATGCCTTGGTAGAAATGGCGTCGACATTAATTAACGATCCTGAACTAGCGCAGCGAAAAGGAGAACAAGCCAAAGTGAGAGCTTTCAGCCATTTTGATGCCCCTATGCTGGCAAACAGGCTACATACCATCTATCAGCAAGTTCTACGTGACTACAAAAAATAAGGATTTTATGCGGATAGCGTATGTTGCACTTGCGCCTTTCATCAGTGGTTCAGAGCGTTCTTTACAAACGATACTCAGTCATTGTGAACTGGTAAACATCCATCCTATAGTGATTGCTCATCTGGGATCGCCTTTGGCTGACTGGGCAACTAAGCGTGGAATAGAGAATTATACCTGTGACCTCACGGTAACAGGCATTTCACAACCACTGAAATGGGTACGAACTAACTGGCAACTGTTTAAGATTCTTCGACGTCACAAGATTCAAATCATTCACAGTAATCAATTGTGGAGTTATCCCGCGGTGGCTTCTATAGCTAAGTGGATGAAGCTATTGAGAGTTTGTCATTTCAGGGACCCTGTTGATAGGCATTGTAACTGGTGGTTGAAGAGTGGATTAGATTTAGCGGTTGGTATCAGCCGCTATACAACCGATCAGTTAGTGCAGTCAATTAATCCAGGCCTTATAGGGAATATAGAAACCATCATTAATCCAGTATTAATGAGTTCTGCTATTGATTCTAAAGAGCAAGCTAGATTGACCCATTGCTTGAAAACCAAATTCGGTTTAAGACCCGGCTATTTCACGTTTGGTTTCATCGGACAGATTTCTGAGGTAAAAGGACTCGATTTATTATTAAAGGCCCTCAGCACTTTAAGTCATAAACGCTGGCAGCTTTTAGTGGCAGGAGACGATCCTGTGGAGGGAAAACCCTATTTGAAACGTTGCAAATTGTTAGTTGAAAAATACGGCCTAAGTGATAACGTAATATTTTCTGGGTTTATTGAAAATACCACCGAGTTTTACCAGGTAATTGACGTGGTTGCTATGTTTTCCAGAGAAGAACCGCTTGGCCGAGTACCGTTAGAGGCCGGTGCATCTTATCGCCCTAGTGTTGCCACCCGAGTGGGTGGTTTACCAGAAACTATTGTAGATGGAAAGACAGGTTGGCTAGTTGATCTCGAAGATACCAAAGCACAGGCGAGAATATTAGAAAATATCATGTCTTTAGATTTATCAGTCTTTGGGTTTCAGGCTCGTGAATGGGTTGAGTCAGTTGCTAATCCTGAACATTATATTATACGCCTTCATAAAATATATATGCATGCATTGGAAAATTTTAACGGAAAAGACTAATGGATTATGCAGCCACTAAACAAATCGATTGTTGCGTCGATATTGCCAAAAACCTCGCTCGCCACTTAATAGCAAATCAGGTCATTGTTCAAGATCTCGAGCTTAATTTTGGCCGAAACGAAGTCTTAGATTTTGATGTAAAATTACTGAATAAATCTGAAAAATCTGTTCCTTTAAGAATAAAACGCGTTAATGAAAACTCCTTTGTTGTGAGCAGCCAAATAGCAAAAATAGATGTTTCTACAGGGCAATTTTGGCGAATTACAGAAAGCGGAAACTTAACTACTATCCCGGGTTTTGTTGGCCTCACCCCTTCACACAAAGGAATTAAAGTTACTGAAAAAGTCCCCTCCCCTGAGAATGAGGTTGACCCGACTAAAGCTATAATAGTTGCCGGGTTAAAAAAGCTCCCTTGGCTGTTTTCATTTCTCAAACTATGTCGAGGCTATTTTTTCCCAGAGCCTCACCAGGATTTATCAATGAGCGAAGGAGTAACGTTTAGACTTTGTCATAACTCAGGCCAAAAAAATCTTTTCGTGTGTGAATCTTATGACGAAGGCGGAATTTTTGATGAATATATCAATGCAGAGGGGCTCAGTTATCCACCTCAGGTTGCTGGTAATTACTATGCTGACGCCTATTCTTGTCTAGCATTTGAGCGGATGTTCAAATTAACCCAAGATGAGAAATGGTTAGAGGCTAGTTTGGCTAGTCAACGATTTACTCAAAGAGTATACCCTCAATATATGCCTGCTTCTATTGTCTGGCACCATTCAGACTTTAAAAATGCGGCTATTGTAGAACAGCAATTGGCGTCTCAGTCTGATCCAAGTGTCCTTCAACCTTGGACTATTAGCAGGTTTTATGAAGACAAATACGAACCAACTAATGTGTTTGCGCTTAGATACCATTGGAAATCCGTTTTAGCAAACTTAACAAATGATGACAGACTCTTACAAAGCGCAAATAAAGATCTGGAGAAAGTCGCTTTCGACCAAACTGATGACGGGTTATTTCACGATAACATTTCTACATATCCTGACGCTCATGATCTGACATACCATCAATATTCAACAGCATGTCTGGGTCTAGGTTTGTTACAAACGGATAACCTCATAGGTTGGAATATCTTTAACCGTGCTGTCAGGTTTACTCTGAGGGTCCTCTCACCTAGTGGTGAGCCAGCTTATACAGGCAGAGCATCAAACAATATACATCAATCTGCCAGTGCCATATTAGCCTTTGCCATAGCGGCTTCACGCTCTTCAAAAAAGGATGAGATAGACATGTTTCTAAAGGGGATTAGCGTGATGGCGACCCGCCTCAAAAGTTTCCAACTTGACAATGGTATGTTACCTACTGCTATGAATAGCTATGTAAATGAAAGAATGGCTTGGAACCACTGCGAAACACCGTACAACGGTTTGGTTTGCTATATGCTGTTTCGAGCGGCGAGTATATTAAAGCAACTTAGGCAGAGTAAAAATAATAGTACGTTGTTGCCGTTGGAAAAAGACCATATCTGGTTGGCTAATGATGCTGGTTTTGCGTCACTGGGCAATGGCCATCAGTATTTAGTTTTCTTCGCCGGCTGTGATCGCTCTTATGGTTGGTCTGAAGACCGTCACGTTACTGGTTGTGCCGGATTGGCACTATTTGGCGATGTCGATGGTCACGACCTACTTCCGTGTTTGGACGTAAGTATCCCTGGGGAGGTTGTCATATCTGATATGCCTGTCATTAATGATCAAGCAGCATTTGGTCGCGGTCATTTATCACAGGGAAATGATTGGATTAAGTACCTTCATTGCTATGGAGGAGCTGAGATTATCAGGCTCTATTCATTGATTAATGATGATCTGGTGCTTGTGAGTAGGATCAGATCATTAGGGAGCCCACTTCAAATACAAGGAGCAATGGCATGGGCTGGCTTACATCAAGAAAATTTTGTTTTTACTTTAGAAAAAGAAAACTCTGTGCTGACAATAAGTAATAAAAACAGTCATTTAATTATGAAAGCATGGCATTTCGGAAATAATAGTTTTGGTGGCGTTCAGGAAAGTCAAAAAGTGTCGAATGCTAAGGGCATGGCATCTCGATATGACTTTGGTTCCGGGGTCGTGAAAGATGAATTATGGTCTGTTCTAATATTAAGCAGAAAAGATAAAGTGCGTAATTATAAGGTCATAAATGACAATAAAGGTGTCAAAATAGAATTTACGGAGCTGTGTCGCCGTTTCGATTTTTTCTGATTTAGTTATTTTAATGAAAAATTATCTACAAATTTAAGAGTTATTAAAATATCGGCAATGTTTAGCCCTATTTTCATCCATTTCAAACAGACCACGAAGCGGCTCTTGCGTTTCTTGCTTTGATACTCGGCTTCGAAGAATGTGAATCTCATGCGTCGCGGAACCGAATCCTCCGTGGTTGCGATGGACGTATTATCGTTGATGTCGCGACCTAATTAGTTTTCGACATTTTAAGATAGGGAGGATGCTACCTCCAATTTTGTAATCGGAATTGCCACTGCGTTAAATTGCTCTTCCCTTTCTGGTATCGATGATAAAGTTTTATCGCAAATTTTATAAAGTAAATAATTCTTATTCTCCAGGAAACGCAATAACTCAGATTTACTTGAGCCAAGCTCTCTAAGCATATAGTCAGTAACCTCAAAAATAATGAATGGAAAATCTCTGTCGATAATTGACTCAATTCCTCTAAACACCTTCATTTCGGAGTTATTGTCAAATCTGGTGTATGAGCATCAGGCGGCGTCTCTGCCGGATTGATCATCCACCCGTTCTCCATCCCGAAACTGAACGTTATTCACGACCAGCTTCAGTTGGTTAAACCCCTTGATCCGCTTCCAGCGTTTCTGGGCGGATTGGAGCAATTTAAATACCATCGATAACGTAGTGTCGCGGTTGCCACAGGACCGGCTTCGCTTGGTCCTCAGCCTGACTGTGGCGAAGGTGGACTCAATGGGATTCGTGGTCCTCAAGTGAATCCAGTGCGCTGCCGGGAAATCGTAAAAGGCCAGCAGTTCATCCCGGTCTTTTTCGAGGTTTTCCATGGCCTTCGGGTACTTGTCCCGGAATCGCCTTAACGTGCTGTCAAAGGCTTTGTGAGCGCCATCACGGGTCTCCGCCAGATAGATCTCATGCAGGTCTGACTTCACCTTCGGCTGTACGGACTTGGGCAGCTTGTCCAGCACGTTGGCAGTCTTGTGAACCCAGCACCTCTGGTGCCGGGTATCCGGAAACACCTTGCTCAGCGCTTTCCAGAAGCCCAAAGCCCCGTCGCCTACGGCCAGCTTGGGCGCATTGTCCAGGCCACGTTCACGCAAGCCGGTGAGCAGCTCTCGCCAGCTGGCTTCGGACTCGCGGTGGCCATCTTCCACCGCGACCAGCTCCTTGTGGCCATGCTCTGTGACCCCGATAATCACCAGCAGGCAAAGTCGATCATCCAGACGAACATTGCTGTAGACACCGTCTGCCCACCAGTAGACGTAGCGCTTCTGGCCCAGGTCACGGCGACGCCAATCCTCGTGCTCCTTCAGCCACCGTGCCTTGAGCCGTGACACCGTGTTGGCGGACAGGCCCTTGGCCTGCTCGCCGACCAAGGCACTCAGGGCCTCCTGGAAATTGCCAGAGGAGACACCGCGCAGGTAGAGCCAGGGGATGAGTTCATCCAGACTCTGGGCCCGCTTCAAATACGGTGGCAGGAGCTGACTGTTGAAGCGAATGCCGGAGCCGCTGCGGTCCCGGACCTTGGGCACCTGAACGTCAACATCTCCAACGCCTGTCTGAATGGTTCGCTTTGGTAAATGACCGTTTCGGACTACCGCCTTGCGACCATCGGGTGTCAATACATCGGCATACTGATCCAGTAGCCCCTGAAGCTCAGACTCGACAGCCCGCGCAATCAGGTCACGGGCACCCTGTCGGATCAGATCGTGCAAGGGATCGTTCGTGGTCGCCTCTGGTTGTGAAAGAGCATGCAGGTTAGACTTGGACATGGCGTATCCATCCTCTGTTGGTTGTGATCTTGGTGGTGATCAACCAACAGGATACGCCATCCTTTCAGCCTGCTTCCATACACCAGAAATCACCATAACTCTTCATTTCGGCACCTTCGACGTTTAATTAAATTTATAAATGGAAATTCTGGAGCTATTTTATTAAGAGTAACCATTTTAACGTCGATTATTTTGGAGTCCTGTAGACCTAGATCTCGAAGTGACGAAAGACCAAGATGTGTATCATTCGCTTCAAAAAATTTTATATTACACTCTTCATCCCCTATCGCGTTGGAACAGGCATAAACATTATCAACATTATTAAGCTGAATATTGCTTTTGAGTCGATTATAGATTGCGGGCGATGCCTCAAATGAAAAAACTTGACCAGTTTTACCTACAATTGACGATGATAATAATGAAAAATATCCAATATTGGCACCTATATCAATAACGTTATTTCCAGGCTCAAGCAATTTTAAAAAAATACGGGAGACGTAGTCTTCATAATCACCATGAAGATAAATGTGTCTTCCAATAAAATCACCCAAATTCACGTTGATTTTAAAACCATATCGGGTGCGAACGATTTTTGGAATATTTTTACCGGAATAACTTCTACTTTTTTGCTGGATGACTGGAACAAGTCTCCATAGCAGTGGCCAATTCTTAAAATACCGAACTATGATTTTACTTATTACAATTTTCATATATTTAGCCTTTTAAATAAATGTAAGAAAATTCTGAATAAGACCCAAAATCCAGCGATAATACTCTATGGCTTACCGCATATTATTCGTGTCTGCCAGGGATCAGAGAGCTTTCTCCGAATCCGAGTACCAGTGCAAGAAGCGTAAGACTGGTCGTCTGCGTTACGCTTTGTCCGCTTATAACCACCATGTGCCCTCGGACATTGTCGAGGTCAAAATTCTGAAGGAACTTGAAGCGCTGTTGCGTGGAACGTGGACTTGCCGGCTCCAAAATAGCGCGATACCGCTGAGGCAAGTGGGTCCCCTCGGAATTAACACTGAGCTCTTGCAGGCATTCCTTTTCTATAAATTCATTATTCGTTAACTTATTGGTGATTGTGCTAATGATCGTTTCTGAATGATATCCCAAGAAACCATATTGATTACTAGCGCCAGATAGAATGGCTCAAATATTATCAAATCAAGAAAGATTGAACAGATAAAAAAACCCAGAATACTCAAAGATGAAGAAGCTAAACTGTAAAACGCGACGTCGTTCAAATCTAATTTTTGAGCTCTAATCCAGAATAATCTTTTAACGCTCATATAAATAATTGCCAAAAAGAGTAATCCTGTCAGCAATCCGGTGTTGACCGACAAGTTGAAGAAAGTATTGTGAGCAACACTACTTGTAGTACCAGGAAAATGGTTATGGGAAGCCGCTTGATATTTCTCGACGCCTGCACCGAAAACGGGATATTCAGGTATTAGTTTCAGCGCTATTCCCCATGAAACAATTCTGGGATTAATCGGCTGCTCCGAAGCGATTCGATCACCGCTGAACGTCTCTGTTGTACGATCCAACAAAATCGCTCCTTGGTACACCATAAAAACAGCAAAACCCGAAAATATAAGAAGGCTTACCATCTTCGATTTCATTATATAGGCAAGCCCAAAAATAACTATTATTGTCGCGACAAGCCCTCCACGTGACCCAAAAAGGATAAGTGAATGCCAGGTTAGTGGAACGGCCAGTATAGTTATTGCCTTTGCCATCTTATTCCTTACTTTGAATGCAAGCAGCAAAATAAAGGGCAAACAAACTACAATCAATGAAGCAAGAGCATTTTCATCTCTATACGGACTTCCCAGAGGCCCTCGCAGTCGATTGTTTCTGAACATATGCCAACTCTCGGATAAATACGCAGAGTTAGACCAATATATATAGTATAGACCGACAATAACAAATATGTAACAAAAATAGATCAGAGATTTTTCATTATTACACAGACCTAACAATACAAAATACATGATGAATATGCTATTTGCAGTAGACAAAACCAGTTCTGGAGGCACTGCGGATGGAGCATCCGGATAGGATGTAAAAGCGTGGGATAAATGCATCCATACCCAAATAATAATTAGACAGATACTTTGATTAGACTTAAGCACAGACCAATTGAGGTCTTTTTTTGCCAAAAGAGAAAGGAAGCCAATAATCGCCATTCCTGCCGTTATCTTAAAAACAGGTATACCTGCAAAGACCCAGTCCCACAAATATTGGGGCTGAAGCAAGGAGTTAAGAAAATAGGCCGCGCCAGAAACCCACGGGGCAAAGAATAACGAGAAGGCAGTAAGTATTAATAAAAAAATTAGAAATATTTTTCCCATCAGGGTTCTACCGCAGCCAAAAAGGGGCCTTCTTTCGGAGTGACCAAATTTTTTTTGTGTGAATGCTTACCCGGCCCACGAATTACATCGAGGGTAATCCGCTCTGACCCGCCCATTTTTCCAACGTTGTGAACGTTAAGTATTTTCACGCCTGACTCCCAGACTGGCTACTGAACGTTTTCCGTAATCTTTTGAGCACTTTATGCCGAAATGGCGCGACTTTACCCAAGGCAGCAAGCTTTACACCGTTCTGTAGGATATCGCTGTTGATGCTGTCCATAGTTTCCGGCCACTCGGTAAAAGGCAATGCGTCCAGGTAGGGCTCCTGAAGCTGCCCTGTTTTGTAACGGCATATGCGGTTGATATAGAGGCGGATATCATCAGGCTTCCACGGTTTCAGGCTGTCAAACCGATAGCCAATGCCTTCCACAAATGTCACCCGGGGCTGGTAATCGTCCTTTTGGTATTCCAAGTTGTCGTTTACCAGTTTGGTGATTTGGGCGTCTATCCAACTCAGACCAATCGGCAAGCGGATTCCCTGCTCCGCCAAGCGTTGAACGAACTCGTTTTTGAGTCCATAGAGATTCCCAAAAAGGCAGGAATAGCGTGTCGCCAATTCAATGTATTGCCTTACGTTCCGACCGGTTTGGGGTAAGCCGGTTACCGCATTCTTCGTCGGGGAGTTAATAAGCTTTTCAAATAGTTTTGGGAAGGCCTGGTCGGTAAAGGTTACATCGCTGTCGACAAAAAAGTGAATGTCGGCTTTCGGCAAATGGTGATAAACATACTCGTTCCAGGCATTGCACTTATCGCCGAGAGACAACTCGACTACTTCGCAGGCAACCGCCGCGCCTTGCATGGCTGCTTTCGCTTCCTCGACGGTCTGATCCGTGCAGCCATTGGCGACGACTGTGAGTTTTGTCAGGCGGTCGTCGCAATTAACCAGAATACTGCGAATAGTCTGTGCAATGGTTTTCTCTTCGTTATAAGCGAACGTAACCACCGAATAGGATTCGGTCATAGGCCGCCTCCATGCTGCTGAAATACTGCTTTAGCTTTTTCGGTATGTTTTACCCAGGTCAGGTTTTCGAGAACATGCTGCCTGCAGGCGTCTGGCTGAAAGGCCCCCTGCTCCATTTCTTCCTTTAATGAATTAACGGCTTTCGCAATAGCCTCTGGGCTGGTGCAATCCACAATCATTCCCGTGTTGCCCACTTTCATCGTTTCGGCGGTACCTCCAGAGTTACCAGCGATCACCGGTTTACCGGCTGCTTGAGCTTCTACCAATACCATGCCAAACCCCTCTATATCGTTTCCGTCTGAACGGTTCGGCAATATGAAAACGTCACACTGCTGGTAGCAGCGGATCAGGTCCTCGTCCTCGATTTCATCCAGGAACTTTACATGCTGCTCAAGGCCAAGTTTCTTTACCTCGGCCACCAGGTTTGGGTAGTTATCGCCCTGCCCAACAATGGCGTATAGGATATTAGGTATTTCCGCCTTGATATGTGGAATAGCCTCGATCATTTTGTCGTGGCCTTTACGGCGCTGGAGGCGACCCACTGTGAGGCAAACAAATCGATCGTCCCAACCAACCTTTTCCCGGAAGGCCGGATCTGACTCTGCGGGGCAGAAGGTTTGTTCGTCAACGCCCGGATTGATCACTTCAATCTTTTTGGCCGGCACATGCCAATGCTCCATAAGGAGTGACTTGGTATTCTGGCTGTTGCAAATAAGCCGGTCGGCGCCACGCAAAACTCGATTCACTATCCAGGTAAGCTCCCGGCTTGTGCGCGCCACTTCAATATCCTCACCGTGCACGTAACACAACAGCGGTTTGCGCAGCAGTCTGGCCAGAAGGAGGCCTATGAATCCTTCCGGGATGGTGCGCCCACAGTGGATCTGGCTTAAACCCGAAGGTTTCAATCGCAGAATACGCATCAGAGTCCGCGCGTAAAAAACGAGTCCGGTGACGCTCAACAGGCCCCAGCTTGGTGATGCCATTGCGGTCCTGTGTATGCGCTGGGGGAATTCTGCATCCACCCTTTGATCAGCCGAATCGGCATTATCCTGTGTCACGATGGTTACCGTGCCCGGCTCAAGCCTTCGGTAGAGTTCATAAAACCAGCGGCCACTGCCCCCATGGCGGGGCGGGAAAATTTCGCTGAGTAATAATATCGACATTCAATCAATCCAGAGCGTGAGCTGTTAACAGGTGGCCAGAGCGACCGGTGTTTCCGTTTGAGGCGTTCGGGCCTCGCTCCCTGCCATGTAATTCTGCCACCAGATTTCATACATCAGCATACTCCAGAGCACCGGGGAATGATCGAACAATCCTCTCTGGTGCTGGTCCCATAGCAATCTTATGTGGTCTTTGCGGAACACCTGGCTCAGGCCTTGCCCTTTCTCAAAAAAATGGGCTTCGGCAATGGACTTCAATTCCCCTCGGAACCAGGCCGCCAGAGGCGTGGAGAAGCCCATTTTTTTGCGGTTCAGAATCTCCGGCGGCAGCAGCGGCTCGAGCGCCTCGCGCAGCACAATCTTTTTGTCGCCCTTGTTGAATTTCAACTCGGACGGAAGGCGGTTGGCGAACTCGATGATGCGGTAATCCAGCAGTGGCGACCGTAGTTCGAGGGAATTGGCCATGCTCATGCGGTCTGCTTTTACCAGTATGTCGCCCGGCAGGAAGGTTCGCATGTCGGTATACAGAATTTTTGCCAGATGGTCTTCGGAGTCACACTGGTTGTACACCTGCTCAGTGAGTTCACTGGGATGGTAATCCGCAAGGTCCTTTCGGAAATCCTCGTTCAGCAGGAACTGCCAGATGTGATCATCAATGAAGGTATTGGTTACATAGAAGGCCTTTGCCGGGTCCAGGCTGAGGCTGTGCATCAATGAACTTGCACGGCGCAGGAATGTGCCGGGTATTTTCCGCAGAGCGGGGGCCAGATCGCCCATAACCGCCCGCACAGATGAGGGAAACTTGTTCCGCAGCTGGTTCTCTCTCCAGTCGGTGGCGTATTTTTCGTAGCCGGCAAAGATTTCGTCGCCGCCGTCCCCTGTCAGGGCAACGGTTACGTCTTTCCTGGCGAGTTCAGAGACCAGAAAGGTCGGCACCAGGGATGAATCTGCAAAAGGCTCATCCAGGAACCGGCAGATATCCAGCAGGCGTTCCGCAACGCCGTCCTCCACCGTGTGTTCCCGATGATCGGTCCGGTACTGGTTGGCCACGGCCTGTGCGAATTCGGTTTCGTTGAAGTCTTTCTCTTTAAAACCGATTGAGCAGGTGGTTACGGTATGGCCGCCCTTCGCCATCATGGCGACTACACCGCTTGAATCCACTCCGCCACTCAAAAAGGCGCCCAACGGCACGTCACTGATCATGCGTTGCCTGGTGGCATCTTCCAGTAAATCCAGCAGTTGGCCTTTGGCATCTTCCATGCTCAGGGACTCAGGCTCGCCCATTTCCGGTGACCAGTAGCGGCGCAGCGTTGTCTTACCGGCGCTAGTGCGGTGCAAGTGGCTGCCCGGCTCCAGTTTGTAGATGTTTTTGAAGATGGTTTTCGGGTCGGGTACGTACTGGTAGGCAAAGAAATCGTAAACCGCATCCGGGCGGATTTCCCGGGGTACGTTCGGGCACTGGAGCAGGGCTTTGAGCTCTGATGCGAACAGCATTTGGCCGTCCTGTTCGGTGTAGTACAGTGGTTTTTTGCCAATCCGGTCCCGAATCAAATCGAGGGTGCCGGCGTCATTGTCCCAGAAGGCAATGGCAAACATGCCGTTCAGTTGCTCGATGGCGCCCATGCCTTCCCTGGCCAACAACGCGAGTACCACCTCGGTATCGGTTTGGGTGCGGAACCGCACACCCTGGCTTTCAAGTTTATTGCGCAGGGTTTTGAAGTTGTAGATCTCGCCGTTGAACACCAGGGCATAGCGGCCATCGTCGGAGACAAAGGGCTGATTACCGGCTTCGGAAAGATCAATGATACTCAACCGGGCATGGCCCAGCACCGCGCCGTTGAATTGCTGCACTGCCTGGGCATCTGGCCCCCGGTGGCGTATCGACTCCACCATGGCCCTGGCCACTTTTAGATGGCTGTCAGACTCATGAGAGGTTGTGAATCCTGCTATACCGCACACGTTAACAATCCCTATAAACGAATGTGCTTTCGCACAAGTGGTCCGAGTACATTAACCAGCCCCAGGGGAAGACGGCGCCAGGCGCTCTCGAGCATGGGCCTGATTCTCCCCGGTGCACTGGTACCGCTTACGTTATGCTCCATCCAGTCCTTCCAAGACAATAGATAGGGCTGCGCGCCCCACTGCTTCTTGAACCGGAAGGTGCCCTCACCAAATGTAGACCGACCAAAATCAAAGGTTGTGATGCCGTTATCGGCGCAGTGTGCCAGGAGCTCCCAGTACAGCAGCATGTTGGGCGCCAGCCGGTTGTACTCGGAGAGCGACGAGGCCCAGGGAATGGCAGCATTCTTACCGTTTTTCAGCACAATGCCCCCGGCTGCCACTTCGCCTTCGAAATAAGTTACGGCAACAACGGCCTGATCAGCAAAGGCCTTACAAATGGCATGGAACAGGTCCTTGCTGTGCACGGGCGAACCAAGCGCATGCATATTGCGGCTAAATACGTGGTAGAAATCCTCAACCAGCTTCTCATTGTTGCCGAGCTCTGTAGTACAGCCGTTTTTCATGGCTTTTTTTATCTGGCTTCGCAGCTTCGGTTTGAAGGCGGCCAGTTGCTTCTCGCTGCCGGATTCCAGCTCCAGAATCATACTGACTTTCTGGTTGCCAACCTCCGACGCCAGGGTGTCGAAATCAAAGCCCATGCCCTGACCTTCTCTCTGGCGAACTTCGAGTTCGCGGGCGGCCAAGGAGTCTGCCAACTCCCTGGCTTTTTTGCTCAGTAGCTCGACGTGGGCCCCTGCACCCACGGCCCCGCCGAGATCACAAAATGGCAAACTGACCAGGGCTTTTTTCCGGGTCAGGGGCTGTTCCATGAGTATCAACGGCAATACGGCAACGATCTTACCTTCTTGCTTCACACCAATCGGATAGGGTTTATGGCCGTAGGCAATTTCTATGGCTTCCATCCATTCGAATCTGTGGTATGGAGTCGCTGACTCTGCGCCGGCAACAAATTCGTTCCAGTTGTCCCGTTCCTGATAATCAATCAGCGCTGCCTCAGCCATGGTTTTTGAGAGCCCCCTCTTCCCTCAGGCGAAGAGCCGCCTCAGTGATGGCCACTGGTTCCACCTCGCATTGTGAACGGAGGAAGCTGACCACGCTCTCTATGCGTTTCACAAGCCGGTTCTTGTCCCTCTCGGACTGAACATAGCGAGTTGAACCCGGCAGAAGGCTGGAACTGTGCAAATACATGTGGATCACCGGGCATTCCGCCTGAAGCATTTCTTTGCACAGGGCAATCATGTCGCGGCTGGTTGAAAGTTCCGGGCTAAGGTAGATTTTCCGGTGCAGCATAAGCGCCCATAGCACGCCGATAACATGGAATCGTGCCCAGGCCGGCTGCTCTAAGGTCTTGTGCATGCGCTGTGCTTTGGTAAAGGGCCGGTGGTTGAAGCCGGCGGTTACCGGCAGTTCGATGAGTTCCGGCTTGGTCTGCAGGTGCGACATGGCGAGTGGCCAACTGTCGTATTCAGCGCAACTGAACCAGTCGTTTTCGTAAAAGGGGTAGATGCTGGAATCCACCAGGTAGCCCTGCTTCGCCAGCGCCCTTAAGATGTCATCGTTAATACCCCAACGACCGGAGCGAAACGACGTAGGTTGCCGGCCGGTCAGTTCGGTGATCGTGCTGGTCAGGGATCTCAGTTGTTCCGAAACAATGTCGATGGGCAGATTGACAATGTGGGAGTCGGCCTCCGATTCAACCGGTACGATGGGTGGCGTTACCCAGGGGTGAAGATGAGCCCCGAATTCGATCCCGGGATTGCTCCGGTAGAGATCCGCCAGCAGGCCCCGTGCATGGGCATTTTCCATGACCGCGTAATCCAGGAAATAGCTGGTCTTGAGGCCCAGATCGTTCAGCTGGCCCTGGAATACCGGAAGATGGTCCACGTTTTCGACGGAGATAACCTTGTTCGGAAAGGGGCCATCCCAATCCCACTCTTCTTCGGTGTCCACACTGAGCACGAAGTAGACTTTACGCATTGCTGACCACCTGTTTTGCGCTCAGGTTCTTGAACAACGCAGCATACTCCTCCGCCATAGCTGCAGCTGAGAACCTGGAATAAACCCAGGATCGGCCAGCTTCAGCCAGTCTTGTCCTTGTGGCGGGGTTTTGCATCAGATGAGCCCATGCCCTCGCCAAAGCGCGAGCGTCGCCAAAAGGAACCAGTACGCCGGTTTCATCCTGCTTCACGAGTACATCAACGCCGGGAATGTCGAAGGCGGTAACGCAAACGTTTGCAGCCATGGCTTCCATCAGGCAGCGGGGGATTCCTTCCAGGGATGAGGTGAGTGCAAAGACATCAAAGGTCGGCAGAAGCTGAAGGCGATCGTCCCGGAAGCCGAGAAAACCCACCGAATCTGACAGACCCAGCTCCCTGGCCTGCTCCATGAGGCACGGCTTTTCCTCACCATCACCAATTAACACCAGACGGGTATTCGGGTGGTCGCCATGAAACAAGGCAAAGGCTTCAAGGGTTGCCGGCAAGTTCTTGCGGCTGATTAACTGGCCGATGTAGCCAATGGTGAAGTCCGAGGCATCGAGAGTTTTCGGGTCAGCGATTGCCGATTCAACCTCCGCCAGGTCCACGCCGTTATTGATCAAACGAACGGATCGGGAATCAACGCCGTAATCGCGCAAGACGGTTTTTTCGATATCTTCAGACAGGGGGCAAACCAAGTCAAACCAGTGGAAGGCCTTCCCCCCGAGCCACATGTAGGCTTTCAGGCGGGTGTCTTCGGCATTTTCAAAGCCGTGAGGCGTGCATACAGACCGCACGCCCGCCAACCTTGCGGCGACAACTCCGACGATGTCTGATTTATAGCCGTGGGTATGGATGATATCTATCTGCCGCTCTTTGAGCAGCCGGGCAAGCCGGACTATGGCCAGAAGGTCGAATTTGGAGGACATTCTGAGGCGGTGCTTCTGGCCTTCGGGCAGTATTGAGCGTGTGAGCACCTCATCAGACG
Organism: Marinobacter sp. DSM 26671; assembly: GCF_900112835.1. Lineage (NCBI taxonomy): Bacteria > Pseudomonadati > Pseudomonadota > Gammaproteobacteria > Pseudomonadales > Marinobacteraceae > Marinobacter > Marinobacter sp. DSM 26671. Next base: position 27,727 of record NZ_FONF01000001.1, read on the forward strand.
ATTCGGGTTCATCCGTGATTGCGATATGGTATTCAATAGCATCATCCCTATTCGCCGAGACCAAGGCGTTGATCCAGCGCTCGGCACCGTAATACCCCGTAGGACAGATGAACTGCAGAACCCTGATACTCATTCCGTGAGCTTCCTCTTCAGCAAAAGCCGTGTACCCTTAACAGTACCTGCTGCGCGGGCCAGAAAATACACTGTATAAAAAAGTAGCAGAAACGGCAGCGGCTGGTCGTTTGATGGCTTGGCATACAACCTTGCGCTATAGAGACAGGCCGGCACAATCAGCATGATCGCGCCTGCAGCCCCAAATGGCCGCGAATACGTACCGGCAACAAGCACAACAAACCCAAGCACCATCCAGAACGGCAACAAAATACTCGGCCATTCTCTGAGCGGCACCGTGCGACCGGCCAGCGAGAGAAGGTTGTATTCAGAGCGCCAGATTTCCTTGGTAAACGTTTGCCGCAGTGATTTATCTTCGCCCAGGTGCACATAGTGAGTGCGTGAGGTGTAATAAAGCTCGCCCAGCCGAGATAGTTGTTCGGTATAGAAATAATCCTCACAGGTTTGCAGGTGCTCGGGAAAGCCCCCAACCTGCTCGTGGGCCGAACGTTTTACCAGAAGGTTTCGGCCGGGCAGAAACTGAACAGGCTCATCCAGACTGACATTGCTGAGCGCTGTTCTGAGACGTTCTACCCGGCCGGCGCTTTTTGAGTTTTTCTGCATGGCGCTGACCAACACCCGGTCGCTTTTTTCTGCCAGCAGGCCGGCGCAGACTTCCAGCCAGTCTTCTGCCAGGCCGATATCGGCATCCAGAAACGCAACCAGGGGCGCACGCCCGGCTGCCACGCCACGATTCCTCTGGTCAGAGATGGACGCTGCATCGGGCGCGTACAGAATGTTCAGTTTATCGTGTTCCACGAGCGGTAGCCGATGCTCGTTTTTCGTGACCACGGTTATACTTTCCACCTGCTCGATTCGGCTCTGGGCCAGAATGGTCCGAACGGTTTCCTGGAGCATTTCCGGGCGACCCATGTGGGGGATTACAAAATCAACGGTATCCATTTGTCCCCCTCATCGACCGCTCACGCGGCCCTTGAGCCACTCGATTTCGTTGGTTATCGAAAAGTCCCGCAGGATCTTCCGGAGATCCCGCAAAAAACGCTGCCTGATGCCTGATTTACTTACCCTTACCTGCTCTAGCGGCATCAGCGGGTATGGCGAACTGTCGCGTTCCAGACACCACTCACGAACACCCAGATTCTGAGCTACGATCGCCTGAATTCTGGTGGTATGGGCTTCAGGAGACTCTCCAAGCGTTTTTACACAATAGTCCCAGAACAGGTCTGCCCGTCGCCGGAAAGCTTCTGCCCTTGCCGGATTGAAATAGGCTCCGTAATACAGCACGTTGGCCTTTCTTAAATCCTGTGCAGCCCAGGTATCCGTTGGGAACTCAAGGGCATCCGGATTGGAGAGGTAGGTCTCTTCGTACTTCAGCACCCATTCGGCGTAGTGCAGGAAAGAATGGCGGGCATAGGCATAATGATGATCCGGCTGTTCGAGTTGCTCCTTGAGCAGGAGGTACCTGGCAAGTGATTGCAGGAATACGATGTAGAACCAATGCTCCTCAACGTTCGCCAGATCCCGGGCCGCAAGATCATCATCCGGAGACAATGTTTCGATGATGATGCGATGCATTTCATCCAGCAAACCGCCATCGCCCTCGATCAGGAAGGCATCGATGAGGGCACTGAGATAATTGCCTGTGCCCCGGTCAAGGGGGTATTTGTACCCTTCCTCCATGTAGCCGACGTTAGTCATTTGTCCGGCTTTAAGATCGACCGTGAGCAATCTGTGCAACCGGCCAAGTACCGTCGGTGAGCCATTATAGAAACAGCGCACCCATTGGCTCAGCCCGATGGCCGCATACTTGAATGTATCGTCGCCAGACAGGAGGTATCGTAGAGCAAGCCCCGAAGGATAGCAGTGCTGGCCGCCCGGTCCCCCACCGCCTTGGTGCCCTTCATAGGCGTACTGATGGTCTTTCGAGTAGGTACGATGAGTGGCGGTAAGCGCTGGCAGATAATGATCCGTATGCCAGAAGAGGCCGTTGTTGTATTCCGCTTTGTCCTGATCGGTTTTATAGATGTCGATATCGACCACATGTTGCGCCAGATCGCACGCCAGTTGATGCCACCGCTGGTCTCCGGTGGCCAGATACCTTAATGAAAATCCCAGTATCGGGTCGTACTGGTTGTTGTAATGGGAGACGAAGATTTCTTCGTCAGACGAATTCAGAGCTTCATGATCGGCGTAGAGCTCGCCGAAATTCCGCCAGCCGTATTCATCACAGACTTCACGTTTTTCTTTAAACGAACCAGGCCCTGAAAGGTTGTTATCCAGCAGGTCGGTGAGCTCACTGGTTGCAACTACCCTGCGCCCCAGAATCACGCCGGTGTGGTCGATATAGTCAGGATCGTAGGTGAAACTGGCACAGGGAACCGTAAACCCGATATCACATTGCCATGTTTTGGCCTCTCCAGGCTGCAACTCGGTTTCCCTGGGAAATAGCCGCCAGGAAGTCTCTCTGGCTTTTACTTCAAGAGAGGATGGAAAGTTTTCCCAGAAGTGGCCGGGGATCAGGTATCTCCGGGCGCTCGGGTTGTCGAACCGAACAAGCGGGCTGGCACGTAAACCCTGGGCCAGGTGCCCACCCTCGTTATCAAAGAGCTTGAAGCCACGCTCGGGCACGGTTGACTGGCTATTCTTGTCAACATGAACCGGCGAATCCCAGTGTTTTCCGCCACTGCCATACTGGACCAAAACTCCCTCGGGGTAGGACCGCTCAAACGCCGGATGCGATGCCAAATCCCGGAGTTCCAGTCTGGTGTCGGAAGCCCTCGGGTTGGTTACTTTCACTGAGAAACTGTCAATGTAGAGGCTATTGGGATCACCCAGATCCCAGCAACCATTGGGGTGTAGGCTGGCCCTGCGGTTATGCACTCTTGGCTTGAGCTCGATGTGTCCGGTTGCCGGCACATCGGTCACACGAAGGGAGACCTCCAGATCACGAATGCCCTCAACCTCGAACACCCACCGGTAGTCGGCACTTAGCCTTCTCCGCTCAACCTGGTTTTGTGCCAGCTTCAGTCGACGTTCAGCGCCCTCAACAGATATCAACAATTCTGCCTTGATGTCATTACCGAGAGAAAACCGGCATTTCTCACCGGCAAAATCCCCTTCAATAGATGAGGCCGGATGCTGCCTCGCCCGGCCCTGCCCCGATCCTCCGGTTTGCTGAAGAAAGACGGCGCCGGACATTTCTCCGACAAGATCCACCAGAACCCATTTAACGGAGCCGTCGTGCCATCGGGTTATGGTGCTGAACTCTGCGTCGATTTTGTCCCCGCTTTCGGATGCCAACTCAAGGTACTGCGCATCCTCACACACACCTTTCTCAACCGGAAGGCCAAAACGCAGCCATTGCAAAAGGTTGTGGGGGTTATTCACCGTGCCTGCAAATACGCCGGAGCCAGCCGTCATGTCGTGGCCCCCTTTGTTGATTCAGCGTATCGGCTCCGAACGACTTTACCGGGGTTGCCCGCTACGATTGACCCGGGGGGAATGTCGTTGGTAACCACAGTGCCTGCACCGATAATACAATCCCTGCCAACGTTCGCCATGATGATGGCGCCATTGCCAACCCAGGTATTTTCGCCAAGGGATATTTTGGTGAACTCCCCGCCCTGCAGGCGAACCGGGGTATCCGGATCATCAAAACGGTGCTGGTTTTTGCCACTCAAAAGGTGAACGCCGCTCCCGAGAAGGCAGTTACGGTGGATTACGGATAAGCCGATGTTGCATTGAGGCCCGATATAGATGCCGCTGTGCAGTTCGGTATCACGGTGGGAGAACAGGGTGCCAAACCCAATATAGCTGTCGTTCGCGCAATGGCTCATGGCACAGCGGTAGAAAGCGATTCTGAGATAACTGCCCAGCAGCCCCGGAAACAGGGACACGGTTTGGGAAAATCCGGCGAACAGGCTGTCCTCCCGGCTGACAGGGCGTAACAACCAGTAGAGAACAACCAACGGGCTCACAACAATGAGCGCCCCAATCCTGATTGTTTTCTTTGCGATTTCCGTAATACCCGTCACGCGCAATCCTTTACTTCTATTGCCTTGGCAAGACCCTGTAGCACACTGTCCCAGCTGTATTCCCGCTGGATGAGCTCGACACCGTTCAGCGACAAGCTGTTGTAGAGCGTTTCTGTTTCAAGAATCTTTTTTATGGCCTCAAAGAATTCTTGTTCAGTATCGGCTACAAGAATGTCTTCTCCCGGGGTTGCATTAATTCCTTCCAACCCGAGGCGGGTTGTTATAACCGGAAGGCCACATGCCAGAGCCTGAAGTATTTTATTCTGCACACCCCGGGCAATCCGAAACGGCGCTACGAAGATGTCGGCTTTCTGATAAAAAGGCACGATATCCTCCACTAAACCGGTAACGGTAATGCCGGGCAATTTTCCCAGCTGCTTTATTCTGGAACTCGGGTCCATGCCGGCAATAATGAACTCTGCATCCGGCCATTCTGCTCTTATTCGTTCCCAAAGCACATCGACAAACCAGAGGACGGCATCTTCGTTTGGTTTGTAATTCATGACGCCTGTGAACAAAAACGTCGGTTTACGGGCAGCGTCCTCCTCGCGGACCGGGAAAAAAGAACTGGTATTTATCCCGTTACCAAGCACACTCAGTTTCCGGTTTTCAGGCAGCTGCATGGAGAAGAGATCCACCTCGTTCGCCGAAATAAAGAAACATTCGTCAAACCGTTGGTAGCTTCTCAATTCTACCCGGTTGATGAGCCTCGCCTCCCGCCCATACACCAGTTTCATTGGTAAGCGGGAACTTGCCTGATACTGCCGCCATTTATCGGAGTCGAGATCCATAAAGTCCATAATCAAACGAAGCGGCACTGGTTTGTCCCGCCCTGTTAATTCAGGATTTCGGAAAACATAAGGCGCCATGGCGGAGCCGGTGCACAGCACTGTATCGTAATCTCCGGAACTCACCAGCCTGTCGAAAGTTTTTTGCAGTCCGGCGCTGTAAAAATACGAGAGTGTCAAAGCGTCGTTTGTTACCAAACCCCGCGCCAGCCTCAGCCACTTGGGCCGAAGCGGAAACATGATTGTTTTTATTTTCAGGCGCTCTTCCAGCGCTTTGCCGTAGCTGATTTCTTCGGCATGCTCATAAGGCGCAAGAACCGTTATTTCATGGCCGCAGTCAGCCAGATACTGGATCTGATGAAACGTTCGGATTTTTTCACCCTTGTTTGCGGGGAATGGTATCCGGTGGGACAGAACAACGATCTTCACATCAATTCCCAGCGATTCTTTATGGTTCTTGCGGCTCGCTCAGCGCGGAGTTTCCAGCGATCTCTCTGTAGTCCAGCGCGAACCAGGTATTGATGTCGAACACCCAGTTGGCGCTTGTATCTTTCTTCTCCGCCCATGAAGTCGTAAAAGTCGTAACCGCGATCGAGATAATCCTCTACGCAGAGCGCGTGGCCGAGCATACCGGGTTTCAGCCGGTTGTCCGTCTCCGATCGGATGCCTGCAAGGTAGAAGTAGATCCGGTTCCGGTAGAGAAAGTTGTAAAAGATTGCGATGACCTCTTCGCCTGCCTTGAGCACGATCAAATCCACTGCACCGGCCTTCCAGTTAGTCCTGATGAAGCTTTGGTGGAACCGCACGAAGTCCGGGTTGGCGAACCCGCTTTCTCCCGTTTTATCACCCCACCGTGCGAGGTGGTATGGCGCGATTGAACCCCATACAAGATCAGCTTCTTCGTGAGTTTTTGGTCGCACCAACGTTACGGCGCCAATTTGCTCGTAAAGCCTGAGACTGCGACGAATCTGGTGCCTACTGTTTGCAGATAACGAATCGAGATAACTTTGCCCACTGGATCTGAGAGAGGACAGATCAATACCAAAACAGGGCGCTTCCCAGCGAACATGGGAAACTAGACCTGAAGCCTCTGATACCGACTGCACGTAATTTTCATCGGCTGCGCCGATAACAAATTCATCCCAATCGGGCTCTCTCCGTTTGAGATGGTTCAGGCACGCTACCGCCACGGCGGACTCATACCCCCGGCCTGAGAGAAATCCATTGTATTCGATCCAGATCTGGTCCTCCGACTCCAAACCGGTCTGATGCAGGTACAAACACCGAGAGCGAAGAACGGCATGTCTACGCTCAATCGACCGTACTACAATGCCCAAACCAACAAGCCGGGTACCCTGTGTAACCCGCAGCACTTTGGCTTTGGGTTGGAAAACAGATAGCCACACTCCAATCCATTGCCATGAAAGGAATACGGTGTTGCTGGCCCACTGCTCGAGATCCCGCCATTCTTCAGCAAGTTCTTCTGGCTCAATGCTGCTCTCTTCGCAGCATAGTTCGGTAAGACTCGCAGCTTGCATTAGTGGCTTAACTCCATGCCTGCCGCTAACTCCCGGTGCCCATCAGAGAAAAGCCATGGGTCAGGACAAGGCGTAATGTAAACTGCTCTTGATCATTCCGTTCCAGCTTGCTTCGCAGGTAGGACTGGTTGAAGTCAACGCTGAACGATGTGTTCTCCGCCAACTGCCGGGTCCAGCGAGTGTTTAAGCTGTGGATCTGATCGATGATGGTACCCTCATCTTCGCCCGCGTCTCCCTGCCAGCTATAACCAAAACTCAGCCTTTGAAGAGACGTTAGCTGTACTCCAAGGTTAATTCCGGTCCGGTATTCATGGGTGGTAGCCCCTGTGATCTGCGACTCGAGCACAGAAGCCTCAGCCACGAGTCCCAGTGTACAAACGTCGCAAAGACGGGAGGTGCTGTGGGTTATCGAAACGGAATCGCTGACAACCAGATCCCGGATTCGAATCGAGTCCGGTAAAAAGTTCAGAAACTCCGGAATATTGAGGGACAGGTCGGTGGTACTGTCTGACAGACGGCGGTTGTATGCCACGGTGGTTTGCGATTCATCGGAAGCCCAGGTGCGGTTCACGAAGCCCGTTCCCGCATCACCGTCGGATTCGGAACCATCAGCAAACTCGGTCTCAGAGCGACTGGTTCCTACACCGATGCTGAATGAACCGTTCTCCAGGGTACGGTTATAAATGACCTGAGCGGAATCTATTATCGTGTCCAGGCCGTCATCATCAGACCAGCTCCTGCTTCCTACCAGACTTGCTGAAGATCTCTCAGAAAGACGACGGGTAAGATCCGCTGATGCGGTAAACGACTCGCCTCCGTTCAGCTCACCTTCACCAAAGCTTTTGCCCGCCTGGCCCGAGAAACGCAATGTGGTTAAGTCGCCTGGAAAAAATCGGAGGCCCGCGCCAGCACTCAGCGTGTTGCGGGTATCGTAGCTCGAAGGGTTTACAACGAAACCGGTGTCGTTTCGTACTGAGCTGACAGTGTGGCCCAGGTTAAAATCAAAGCGGCTTGCCGGATCAAAATGGACGAACCGCGATGCTCCGGTCACCGAGCTACTGTCGGTTTGTCCACCTCCAAAGGTATCCCTGCGGGTTTCGAGCGTTCCACCGTACTGCAACTGGAGGGAATTGGCGCCGCTTTCCAGATTACCGCCGAGGCTTCCGGACAGGCCGACACTCGGCTCGGTATTGGTGTCTGTACCAGAGCCGGTATCTGTTCTGGTGTAGGTCAATCCGGTAAACACCGAGCCGGAACCGTAGATCGATGTTACCTTGTCACTCAGGCCCTGCCCCGAAGCATTTGCGCCCAAAATGCATAAACCGATCAAGATGGGTGCCTGGAGCCGACGTGCCCTGTCCACTCTGAGCTGCATGAGCTTACTCCTGAAAAACCAGGCCAGAGAATTTATCGGAATCCAGTACATCAACGGACTCCGAGATTTCCTCAGCGGTCACCTCTCCGAAAGGAACGCCAAACACGACCTGGTCTGCAAATCGCTCCAGAATCCGGGCTTCAGTGTTATCCCGAAAAGGTGGGGCGTTGATGATAATACACCGGTCCGGATAGCGAGCTTTAAGCTCATTCATCAGATCCCGCATACGCACCGCAGAGAATAGCTCAACAGCCGAAGATACCTGTGTGCCTGCAGGAATCACGGAAAGCCTGGCAACACCACTAGGGTATAGAATATTTTTGATTTTTAGTGAGGAATCTGCAACGAAATCGGTAACACCCGCGGTCATTGGACTGGAAACAAGGTTTGTCAGCGCTTCGTGATAGGGATCACAATCCACAAGAAGTGCGGAAGTATGCGAATCCATGGCAAAGGAAACCGCGAGGTTAAAGGCGGTCAAAACAGAACCCCCTTTATCACCCAGGCTGCTGAAGAGTACCGTGAAGTTTCCCTCACCTGCTTTGTTGCGGAGCTGAATACGCAGCTCCCGATAGGCATCCATCACTTCTTTATCCGGCATGCCGGAGTAGATGATTTTGCGCTCTCGAAGCTGGTCCCTGCTCCAGGGTTTCGGGTTGCCAATCAGAGCCAGAGAGACTGACGAGTCATAGACTGTTGGGGCGTTCTCACCATCGTCTGTATCGATTCTTACCCAGTTCGGCTTCAATCGGTCGGAACCCGCGAAAGGTCGTTCTTTCCGAAAGTTTTCCTCCGGTCTGGCCTCACCACGCTTTTGCTCAAGTAGACGCCGCTCTTCCTGACTTTTCAGCAATGCGTTGTAGAGCTTGTTATCGTCCATCAATTGCCCCCAAGACCAGTCAACTCCCTGACTCTCTCGACCAATTGGTCAGGCGTAACCCCCATGACGCTGAACAACAGCACTGCGAGATAACCAAGCATAAACACCACCAGGATGAACAGGATAAACAGGACATCTTTTCTAAGAAGCCGGTCTTTCCAAGTGCTACGGTAATGGGGGATGGTTGTAATGACAGGGATGGTCTCCGGCAGTGCCAACTGCAAGGCCCGGGGAGACCGCACCCGTTGATCAAACATTACCAGCATTGTCAGCAAGCCAAGAACGGCGGCACTGCCAAGAAAAGGACCTGCAATACCGACCTGATATAACTGCAGGCCATCCCAGGTAGTGGGATAGGATGCCGGTTCCTGGATTTTGTAACTGACCCCTTCGCCCTGAACGTCCAGAGTCATCGACAGCCGAGCTTTCTCCCGCCGTTGCAACATATCTTCGTAGACACCACGGGTAACGTCATAGTCCCGGGTGAGATCAGACAATTCAGCCTGGTTCTGTGCCACTCGCTGGGACCGCTCGAATGCTTCTTCCAGCAAACGTTGCAGGGACGCCAATCGATTTTTCTGTACCTCCAGGCGAGTTGTACTTTCAGAAAGCTGTATTTTCAGATTTTCGTACACCGGATTTTCCAGTACTTCCGTGACCGCACCCTCGCGGGCTCCATCGCCCTCCGTTGACTTCTGCCGCTCAAGATCTGCAATCTGATCCTTGATGCTGACTATATCGGGGTGTTTTTCATGGTATTTCAGTAGCAGGGAATCAAGCTCCTGGTACATGGTCGCAAGACGCCTTTCGATAGAGGACTTGCCTGGATCGACTGTGATTCGGCGAACGGGCTCTTCTTCCTGCAATTGAGCGCGGGTCAGGCGAACTTCCGATTCGGTCTGCTGGATTTCAAGTTTCAGGTTTTCGATGTCCCGGCGGAGCGATTCGATCCTTCCCTGAACACTGCCTTCCGTACCGTCCTGATTGGCGGCCTTGAACTCCTTCAGTCTTTGCTCTGCTTCCTCAAGCTGTCGTTGATATGACTTGACTTGCGAATCGATGAATTCGAACGCTCCCTGACTTTCGGAGCGTTTCTTTCGCACCGTTCTCTCAACAAAGCGATTAAGCACCGAACTCAGCACGCGGAATGATTCATCAGGGTCGCCACTGGTATACCGCAGCTCCAGGAAGTTCCCGTTGGTAACACGCAAACGGATCTGGTTTCTTAGCTGGGAAATAATGCCATTGCGTCTCTGGTCTGTTTCTCCTCCCATAATCAGGCCAGTATCGAGACCAACCTGTTCGAGGAAAGAGCGGCTCTGGAGCATTTCGCGGGCTTCATTTATACGATCGATCTGTGTGACTTCTGCCTGTCCTCTCAACAGGGGCTGCAGGATATTCGATTGATCCGCATATAAAACAGCTTCCGAGGTGTACTGCTTGGGCATGAGGTAACCAAAGGTCAGAACACCAGCGGTGACCAACATAAAGATGACAACAGCAGCGACACGCTTGCTGTATAGTTCAAGCTTCACTGCCCGCAAAATATCCAGAATGAACTGGATGTCCATCAGAGCTCACCTCGGAAAAGATCTTTTCTTGGCACGCTGATTACATCTCCTGGCTGCAGGGGATGGTTGGTACGCATATCACCATCACTCAAGATTGCATCCAGATCGAGCGAGTAGCTCTTGTATTCGCCATCAATTTGCCGATGAAGAATCGCGCGTCCACCCGCCCCAAAATCGGTTACTCCGCCTGCCATGAGCACTATGTCTAGCACCGTCATACCTGGCTGAAATGTAACGGACTGGGGTGATGCAACCTGGCCGGTAACCCGGATGCGATTGCGGAACTCTTTACTCGCCGGGCTGGTGACCATAATGGTGACTTCTGGAGTGCGAATATACTCGCCAAGCGCAACGCTGATTTCTGAAGCCAGCGCTTCCGGCTCTTTGCCTTCGGCTTTTACGTCTCCCATAAGGGGCATTGATATAAATCCGTCAGGTCGAACAACGATGGATTGTCCCAGTTCCGGATTACGCCAGACATGAATCGAAATGGTATCTCCAACGCCAATCTGATACGGCTCCGGCTCCAGCTCGGAAACCGGCGGCATTTCAGAAGAGGACGGAAGGCCGGAGCACCCCCCCAGAACGAGGACAAGCGCTACTATCATTACCTGCCGCAAGTAACTGAACGTACACATAAATGTTCTCCAAATCCCTGTTGTTATACTAGTCATCATCAGCGCACACCCTTTCCAAGGAGCACTACCTCAACGGTTTGAATCATGATCAAAAAGTCCATTACCAAACTGTGATTCTTGGAATAGTAGAGGTCGTATTCAAGTTTGCCTTTGGCATCCTCCACCGATGCACCATACGGATATTTAAGCTGTGCCCAGCCCATTAATCCAGGCTTCACGTAATGACGTGTGTCGTAAAACGCTATTTTTTCCTTCAGTTCAGAGACAAACTCCGGTCGTTCAGGCCGGGGACCAACGATGCTCATTTCGCCCTTGATCACATTATAGATCTGAGGAAGTTCATCCAGTCTGGTATTGCGGATGAATGCGCCAACCCTTGTTACGCGGTCATCGTTCGTAGACGCCCAACGGGGCTTACCGTCTTTCTCGGCGTCCTGCCGCATGCTGCGGAACTTATAAATCCGAAATTCCTTCCCAAGCATGCCTACACGTTTCTGGCTATAGAGTATCGGCCTTCCTGTTTCCAGGAATACCGCCAAAGCCGTGAGGATAATGAAAGGAAACATTACTGTGAGTAATGTAAGGCTAATGACGAGATCCAGGAGCCGCTTGGCAAGCGCTCTGCTCTTTGATGCCTTGAACCCCTCGGAGAAGACGATCCAGGACGGGTGTACCATATCCAGCTTCGCCTTCTTTAATTCCCTTTCATAAAATTCGAGGCCACTAGTGACTGCGATGCCCCGCAGCTTACACTCCATCAATTCAGGTACCGGAAGCCATCCTCCTTCGGCACGACGGCGCTCCTGCTGAACCACAACAATTTCTGAGACCTTGTTCTGGCGGCAGAACTCATAAAAATCTCGCGGTGTCGGGAGAAGTTTGTCGTCCGCAACCGACCGGGTGGGAGTGTCGGCAATGCAGCCAATAATCCTTACACCCAGCGCCTTCATGTTGGTTTCATATTCCTCAAGCAGTGAGGCAGCGAAATCTCCCGCGCCAAAAATAACTACACGACGCACAACCTGTTCCGAATCCACAATCCGGAGAAATACAAGACGAAGCAGAATCACCGCCAGGGATGCAAGAATGACGGCCCAGAACAGGTTGGCACTGCCCGGATCCGCTGAGGGCATGACCATGTAGAGCACGGTCAGCCCGATCCCACCTACAAAACAGTAGGCTACCAGGGTGCGAAAAAACAGGGAGGAGAGACTTTCGTGGACCATGGCCAGATAGCCACCCATCGCGAGCGTGCCACTGCTGAGAATAACGGCGAAAAGCAGCGCAGACACCAGATCGACAGACATCGGTGCGTGATCAATGCCTACGAGGGTCAGAAATAGGGTCAGTAACGAAAAAATTGCAAAAAGGACCCCGAACTCCAGTACAGCCAGTACCAGGTAGGGTATGTGCAGGTAATGTTTCCGGAACCGTATATATGACACGCTGAACATCCTTGTCGTCTGCTCGACAATCAGCGACAGACCGACTTCGAATTCCCCGGCGACAAACCACCTTGGGTCGCCGACTCCTGATCACTCACTGTGCATTCTGCTCTCAGCGCAATGCAACCTCAACACGATTGTATCTTTATGTAACACACTTTTACATTCTTTTATGATTCGGTTGATTTTTGACACCAACTAAAATTGTATTTGAGGGATAGCTGAGTGAAAATCGTCCTGTTGGTGTTAAATTGGGAAGGAGTACCCATGTCGAGCCCGGAAGCAAAATCGCCCTTGCACGCAATGAGTATTGATGTGGAAGACTATTTCCACGTTGCAGCGCTCTCAGGGGTTATCAGTCCCGAACAATGGGGCTCGCTGCCAAGCCGTGTTGAGCAAAACACCGAACGTCTGTTGGGGCTCTTTGACAGCCACAACGTCAAGGCAACGTTTTTCGTTCTGGGTTGGGTCGCTGATCGCTTTCCACAGCTCATCAGAAAATTGGCGGACCACGGCCACGAAATCGCTTCTCACGGGTATAGCCACCAGCTCGTTTACAACCAATCTCAAGAGACGTTTCGGGAGGAAACGCTTCGCTCCAAGAAGCTCTTGGAAGACATTATCGGCCGCGAAGTATACGGATACCGGGCGGCCAGCTATTCGATCACGAGAGACTCTCTGTGGGCACTGGATATTCTCAGCGAGGCGGGTTTTACCTGGGACTCGAGTATTTTCCCGATCCGGCATGACCGTTACGGCATCCCCGGTTCGCCTTCAGCGCCCTACTCCATCGAAACGGCAAACGGAAACATCATACGGGAGTTTCCCCTGACAACCGCTAATGTGATGGGAATTGCGATACCCGCAGCGGGTGGTGGTTATTTCCGCCAGTTTCCTTATCCGGTATTTCGATATCTGTTCCGCAATGCCTCAGGTTTTGGGGACCGCCCCCAGATGTTTTACCTGCATCCCTGGGAAATTGATCCGGACCAGCCGCGTTACAACAATGCAAGCTGGTTCTCCCGCTTCCGCCATTACACCAATCTTGACCGCTGCTATGGCCGCCTGGAACGACTGCTCCAGGATTTCCGGTTTGGTACTGTAAGCGAAAGCTATAACGCTTACGAGCCTGATAAAACCCTTTTGCGAAGCAACCAAATGATCCGCCTGGCTTAGGCGAAGGACAGGAACTAGAGATGTATCTGGAATTCTTCGGTCTGCACAGACACCCGTTTCGCATCACTCCAGAAGACGATTTCATTTACATGAGCCAGCAGCACTCACGGGCTTATGTCTACATGTCCTCTGCCATATGGAGTTCTGAAGGTTTTGTGGTGATCAGCGGGGAGATCGGCTCCGGTAAGACGACCTTGCTCAAGAAGACTATCCGCAACCTTGAGGGCGACTTAAAACTCCTTAATATTTCCTACACAAACCTCGAATCAAAAGATTTGTTTGGTCTTATCCTGCGCAAGGCCGGCATGAAGATCGAGGATGACAGCAAAGTCGCGATGCTGTTCCAGATCACAGAGTACCTTGAGGGCATGGCTGCGGCTGGCACCCCGGTTGTTCTGACCATTGATGAAGCTCAAAACCTGAGCCGGGAAAATCTCGAAGACATCCGGATGTTGACCGGCATGGAGAGCATGGGGGGGCCTTCCATGCGTGTGATCCTCCTCGGCCAGCCCGAGCTTAAAAAGGCGGTCAGCGACATCCCTCAGTTGTCACAGAGAGTAAAGCTTTTCTTCCACTTGGAAGGGCTGACCGCTGCTGAGACCGCCGAATATATCGATTACCGCCTTCTTGTCTCCGGACATGGCGGGAACAAGCTGTTTGACGACGATACCGTCCGTGAAATTCACAAGCTCAGCAAGGGCATACCGCGCCTGATCAACAAACTTTGTGACGGCATGATGATGTGCGCCTATTCAGAAGACCGGCCGTTCATTGATCCGTTCGATCTCAAGGGGATTCGAAGAGATTTGTTGGGTGAGGATACATCTACAGAAGCGCCACGCAGACAGGCTACCAGACGACAATCGGGTGGCGGCGCAAAGGAAAGAAGACCACAAAACAACCCGGCGATGCCATCAAATGATGCCCTATCGCGTATTGCGACAGCACTGGAACGTATTGACTCCCGCCTGGAGCAACTGACGTCAAGGTCTACCGAAGAGTCGCGAGAACCCGCCAGACATCCGGACAATGTGAAACCACTGTCGCCAAATCGGAAATAAATTTCCGACATAAGGTCCAGCTACAAATTCTAAATCAATCCCGGCACTGACGGAGAGGGCATGCCTGATATATGGGGCGTGGCGGCGCGGCCCCGGGTTGTCACCCGGCACCTGATGTTTCTCAATCAGGCTGATCAATACATACAAAGCGCGCCATCGCTCGATTTGAATCAAGGCCCTCGATTAAGGGCCTTTTCATTGCCTGCTCAAATCACGAATAGCTCCATAAACTGATTTACCGGAGTTATTTCCAGTTGATTCTGATCCGTGCATAACCAGCCGATCTTATGGCATTGCTGTGCCGGAAAGCGGGTGGCAAGATTGTCACGAAACTTTTCCTCCAGCAGCGGAAGACCATCCGCCCTGCGACGACGGTGCCCAATCGGGTATTCAACCGCCACCTGTTCAGTACTGCTGCCATCCTTGAAAAATACCTGAATGGCGTTGGCGATGGACCGCTTGTCTCCTTCCAGATATTCCCGGGTGTATCTCTCATCTTCAACCACTTCCATCTTTTCGCGAAGCTGATCGATGATCGGGTTTCCCGCGTGAAAGCTGTCTTCGTAGTGCTCCGCTTTCAAATGTCCAAAAATCAGAGGAACGGCAATCATGTATTGCAGGCAATGGTCCCGGTCGGCCGCATTGGCCAGATCGCCCTTCTTTGAAATTATGCGAATAGCAGATTCGTGGGTGGTGATAACAATCCGGTCAATCTCGTCCAGCCGGTCTTTCACTTGCGGGTGCAGACTAACCGCGGCTTCGGCTGCGGTCTGGGCGTGAAACTCGGCCGGGAAGGAAATCTTGAACAGGATGTTCTCCATCACATATGAGCCAAACTCCTGTGGTAAAGAAAACTGACGCTTGTCTTCAGGCTTCAGTTTTTGGTCTTTGTTGGTTTTGCTGAACAATACGTCGTAGAAGCCCCACTGCGGCGCAGTTAAGGCGCTGGGGATGCCCATCTCGCCGCGCATGGCGATATCGGCAAGCCTCACGGCTCGCGATGTGGCATCGCCTGCGGCCCAGGATTTTCTGGAGCCTGCATTGGGCGCGTGGCGGTAGGTTCTGAGCGACTGGCCATCTACCCAGGCGTGGGACAATGCAGAGAGCATCTGCTCGCGATTGGCACCCATCAATTTTGCCGAAACCGCCGTAGACGCGACTTTTACCAGTACCACGTGATCAAGCCCTACCCGGTTGAAGGAGTTCTCGAGTGCCAAAACGCCCTGGATTTCGTGGGCCATGATCATGGCTTCCAGAACACTATGCATGGTTAGAGGCTCTTTGCCTTCGGCAACCTGTTTTTGCGAGAGGTGGTCTGCAACGGCCAGTATGGCGCCAAGGTTGTCAGATGGATGGCCCCACTCTGCCGCTAGCCAGGTGTCGTTGTAGTCCAGCCAGCGAACAATGCAACCAATATCCCAGGCGGCCTTGACTGGATCAAGCCGGAAGGAAGTTCCGGGCACACGGGCACC
This sequence comes from Marinobacter sp. DSM 26671, assembly GCF_900112835.1. Taxonomy (NCBI): domain Bacteria; kingdom Pseudomonadati; phylum Pseudomonadota; class Gammaproteobacteria; order Pseudomonadales; family Marinobacteraceae; genus Marinobacter; species Marinobacter sp. DSM 26671. Next base: position 43,837 of record NZ_FONF01000001.1, read on the forward strand.
ATGGGGAACCATCGTGCCCTCAACGATTGGGCCGAGATGTTTTGTGCATTCGGGAAAGCGCAAAGCCAGAAGACCACAACCAAGGGTGTCCATCAGGCAGAAGCGAGCGGTTTTCCAGGCTTCTTCGCTCGTTATTTCATAGGTCAGAACGTAATCCGCGATCTTTTGCAGGATTTCGTCATAGTCTGGGCGTTCGTTGAGATCGAATGTTGCTGACATAGTGGGAACCTCCTTGCCCCCACTATAGATTCCGTCAGAAGCTATCGCCAGGCCCCCTAACCCAACCTTCCATCAAAACCCGCGCACTGCGGCTCATAATGGCTTTGGTTGCGGTCCACTGACCATTCACTTCCTTCGCTTCTGCTCCAACACGCAACGTGCCGGAGGGGTGACCAAAGGTCACATGGGTGCGGTCGCCGCCCCTGCAGCCAGATTCACCAGGGTTCCGGGAACTGCCGATGCTGTGGCAATGGCCACCGCCGCCGTGCCCATCATGGCGTGGTGGAGCTTGCCCATGGACAGCGCGCGAACCAGTACATCCACGTCCCCTGCCCCAATGCTTTTGCCGCTTGACGATACGTAATCAAACGGTTTCGCCACGAAGGCCACTTTCGGGGTGTGCTGGCGATTGGCGGCTTCTTCGATGTTCTGGATCAGTCCCATTTTTACAGCGGAAATCACCGCAATAGATCGTCGATATCGACCTTAAGAGCCTTCGCAAGCGCTCCAAGTACCTGTGTAGAACCCATTTTGGCTCCGGCTTCAATTTGAGACACGTACGATTTTCCTATCCCAGCTTCGTTGCCCAGTGATTCCTGAGTGAAGCCTCGATACTCTCTCCAAATTTTAAGCGGATGCTCATCACCTGACAGGAGGCGCGTCGCGACCGATCCAGGAATCGCCTCATCCTCTCCGGTTGAAAGGGCCGCGAGAGCTGCATCGGCGTCTTGAATGTCACGCGCATCCTGAGCCATCTCCAGCAATTCCTGATACTCTGCGTAAGGAATCACCGCATATTCAGGTTTGCCTGATTTTTCAATAATCTGAACGCTCATTTGTAAACATCTCCTCTCGCACCAACTTTCAAAACCAATAAAACCAGCTGGCCATCATCAATACTGCAAATTGCCCTGTAACCGCCCTGACGGAGTCGCCAATAAGGCCTTCCCTTAAGGGGCTTCCAGTCTCCGTTGTAGCTTTCAGGATCCCGGGCGATCGATTCAAGTTCCGACATGATCTTTTGGGCTATGGGCCTCGGAATCTTTCGAAGCGCCTTAAGCGCAGATTTTTTGAATTTTATGGAATACATGGGGGGAGTTTACTAATTAGTTTTCTGTTAGTAAACCTTAGAGGTAGGCCGCGCTATTCTTGAGGAGAGACGAACTCTGAACATCTACCCGCCAAGACAAAGCCGGGAATACCCCGGCCTATACTTGGGAATCTTACACAATCATTGTTAAAACGAGTCGCCAGGCACCCTCACCCAACCTTCCATCAAAACCCGCGCACTGCGGCTCATAATGGCTTTGGTTGCAGTCCACTGACCATCCACTGCCTTCGCCTCAGCCCCCACACGCAACGTGCCGGAGGGATGCCCGAAGGTCACATGGGTGCGGTCGCCGCCCCCTGCAGCCAGATTCACCAGAGTTCCGGGAACGGCCGATGCCGTGGCAATAGCCACCGCCGCCGTGCCCATCATGGCGTGATGGAGCTTACCCATGGACAGAGCGCGAACCAGGACATCCACGTCCCCTGCCCGGATGTTTTTGCCGCTTGAGGATACGTAATCAGAGGGCTTTGCGACGAAGGCCACTTTCGGGGTGTGCTGGCGATTGGCGGCTTCTTCGATGTTCTGGATCAGCCCCATTTTTACCGCGCCGTGGGCCCGAATGGTTTCGAACCTTGCCAGGGCTTTGGGATCGGAGTTGATGTCGTCCTGCAGCTCGGTGCCTTTGTATCCAATGTCCTCCGCGTTCACGAAGATGGTGGGGATGCCGGCGTTGATCATGGTGGCTTTCAGGGTGCCTTCGCCAGGCACTTCCAGGTCGTCCACCAGGTTGCCGGTCGGGAACATGGAACCCTCGCCGTCGGCCGGGTCCATGAACTCCACCTGCACTTCTGCAGCCGGGAAGGTCACGCCATCGAGCTCGAAATCGCCGGTTTCCTGAACCTCGCCGTTGGTAATGGGCACGTGGGCGATGATGGTTTTCTTGATGTTGGCCTGCCAGATGCGGACGGTGCAGGTGCCGTTCTCCGGAACCCGGTCTTTGGCCACAAAGCCGCTGTTGATGGCGAAAGCACCGACGGCGGCGGTGAGGTTGCCGCAGTTACCGCTCCAGTCCACAAAGGGCTTGTCGATGGAGACCTGGCCGAACAGGTAATCCACATCGTGATCCGGCTGGGTGGGTTCTGCCAGGATCACGGTTTTGCTGGTGCTGGAGGTGGCGCCGCCCATTCCGTCGATTTGCTTCTGGTAGGGGTCCGGGCTGCCGATGACTCGCAGCAGGAGTTTGTCCCGGGCTTCGCCTGGGGTCTGGCAGGCTTCCGGCAAATCCTTCAGCCGGAAGAACACGCCTTTGCTAGTGCCGCCACGCATGTAGGTGGCGGGGATTTTTATTTGTGGCTTGTGTGTCATGCCGCACCTTCCGATTGCAGGAAATCTTCCGCAAACCGCTGCAACACACCACCAGCGCTATAAATAGACACTTCTTCCGCGGTATCCAGGCGGCAGATAACCGGCACACGCTCGGTGCTGCCGTTCTTCCGATGGATGACCAGCGTGAGCTCGGCGCGGGGCGCCGGGGTGCCTTCCACATCGTAGGTTTCGGTGCCGTCGATGCCCAGGGTCTTGCGGGTGGTGCCTTCCTCGAACTGCAGGGGCATCACGCCCATACCGATCAGGTTGGTGCGGTGAATCCGCTCGAAACCTTCGGCCACGATCGCTTCGACACCGGCAAGGGCAACGCCCTTGGCGGCCCAGTCGCGGGAGGAACCCTGCCCGTAGTCGGCACCGGCGATGATGATCAGCGGCTGCTTGCGATCCATGTAGGTTTCGATGGCTTCCCACATGCGGACGACCTTGCCTTCCGGCTCGATGCGGGCCAGGGAGCCCTGCTTCACGTTGCCGTTTTCGTCCCGGACCATTTCGTTGAACAGTTTCGGGTTGGCGAAAGTGGCACGCTGGGCCGTCAGATGGTCGCCACGGTGGGTGGCGTAGGAATTGAAGTCTTCCTCCGGCACGCCCATCTTATGCAGGTATTCACCGGCTGCGCTGTTCATCATGATCGCGTTGGAGGGCGACAGATGATCAGTGGTGATGTTGTCCGGCAACACCGCCAGCGGGCGCATACCCTTGAGGGTTTTCTCTCCAACCATGCCACCTTCCCAATATGGCGGGCGACGGATATAAGTGCTCTGCGGGCGCCATTCGTACAGCGGGTTGGTGTTGGCCTGGGCATCCCGGGTGATGTCGAACATCGGGATGTAGGTGCTGCGGAACTGCTCCGGCTTCACGCTGGATTTCACGATGGCATCGATTTCCGCATCGTCCGGCCAGATATCCTTGAGGGTGACAGGGTTGCCGTCTTGGTCGTAGCCGAGGGCATCTTTTTCGATGTCGAAACGGATGGTGCCGGCGATCGCATAGGCAACCACCAGCGGCGGCGAGGCCAGGAATGCCTGCTTGGCATAGGGGTGAATCCGGCCGTCGAAGTTCCGGTTGCCCGAAAGCACGGCGGTGGAGAACAGATCGCGATCCATGATTTCCTGCGCGATCTTCGGATCCAGGGCGCCACTCATGCCGTTGCAGGTGGTGCAGGCGAAGGCCACCACGCCAAAGCCCAGTTGCTCCAGCTCCGGTAGGAGCTTGGCTTCTTCCAGGTACATCTTTACGGTCTTGGAACCCGGCGCCAGGGAGGTTTTCACCCATGGCTTGCGGGTCAGGCCCAGCTTGTTGGCGTTACGGGCGATCAGGCCGGCAGCCACCATGTTGCGGGGGTTACTGGTGTTGGTGCAGCTGGTGATGGCGGCGATGATGCAGGCGCCATCCGGCATCTTGCCCTCTTCCTGTTCCCACTCGCCGGCAATGCCGCGTTCTGCCAGCTCGGATGTCGGCAAATGCGCGTGGGGGTTGGAGGGGCCAGCCAGGGTACGGGTCACTTTGGACAGGTCGAACTTCAGCACGCGCTCGTATTCCGCGTTCTTCATGCTGTCGGCCCAGAGACCGGTTTCCTTGGCGTATTTCTCCACCAGGGCGACCTGGTCGTCTTCACGACCGGTCAGTTTCAGGTAGTCGATGGTTTGGCCGTCGATGTAGAACATCGCTGCGGTGGCGCCATACTCCGGAGTCATGTTGGAGATGGTGGCACGGTCGCCCACGCTAAGGCTGTCGGCGCCCTCACCATAGAACTCCAGGTATGCGCCTACCACTTTCTCCTTGCGCAGGAACTCGGTGATGGCCAGGACCATATCAGTGCTGGTGATACCCGGCTGCAGCTTGCCAGTCAGCTCCACGCCAACGATGTCCGGCAGGCGCATCATGGAGGCACGGCCGAGCATAACGCTCTCCGCTTCCAGGCCACCTACACCCACGGAAATAACGCCCAGGGCATCAACCATTGGCGTGTGGCTGTCAGTGCCAACACAGGTATCCGGGAAAGCTACGCGCTTTCCTTCCCCATCCGGCCGATTCTGAATCACCGGAGACATCTTCTCCAGGTTGATCTGGTGCATGATGCCGTTGCCGGGGGGAATCACGTCCACGTTCTTGAACGCAGTCTTGGTCCAGTTGATGAAGTGGAAACGGTCGTCGTTGCGGCGATCTTCGATTTGACGGTTCTTCTCGAACGCGTCTTTCTCAAAACCCGCGTGCTCAACGGCCAGCGAGTGATCCACGATCAGCTGGGTCGGAACCACAGGATTGACCTTGGCGGGGTCACCACCCTTCTCGGCAATGGCGTCACGCAAACCTGCGAGATCCACCAGAGCGGTCTGGCCAAGAATGTCGTGGCACACCACGCGGGCCGGATACCAGGGGAAATCCAGGTCGCGCTTGCGTTCGATCAGCTGTTTCAGGGAATCCGTCAGCACCTCGGGATCGCACCGGCGAACCAGTTGCTCAGCCAGGATCTTGGAGGTGTATGGGAGCTTGTCGTACGCGCCGGCTTGGATGTCTTCCACGGCCTGGCGAGTATCGAAATAGTCCAGGTCGGTACCTGGCAGACTCTTGCGGTATTCAGTGTTCATGGCCGCTCCTCAATCGGAACCCACTTGGCATCCGCCGGGCCGGTGTAATCGGCGCTTGGGCGAATGATGCGGTTGTTCTCACGCTGTTCTTTCACGTGGGCGGTCCAGCCGGATACCCGGGACATCACGAAGATTGGGGTGAACAATTCGGTTGGAATGCCCATGAAGTGGTAGGCGGATGCGTGGAAGAAGTCCGCGTTACAGAACAGTTTCTTCTCGCGCCACATAACCGCTTCACAGCGCTCGGATACCGGATACAGCACGGTATCGCCCACTTCTTCCGCCAGCTTCTTGGACCACTGCTTGATGATGGCGTTCCGCGGGTCGGACTCTTTGTAGATCGCGTGGCCGAAGCCCATGATCTTTTCCTTGCGCTCCAGCATGCCCATCAGGCCCTCTTCGGCCTCTTCCGGCGTCTTGAATTTCTGGATCAGGGCCATGGCCGCCTCGTTGGCCCCGCCGTGCAGAGGGCCGCGCAGCGAACCGATGGCACCGGTCACACAGCTGTGAATATCAGACAGCGTGGAGGCACACACGCGGGCGGTGAAGGTGGAGGCGTTGAATTCGTGCTCGGCGTACAGGATCAGCGAAACGTTCATGACGCGCTCGTGGAGCTCGCTGGGTTTCTTGCCGTGCAGCAGCTCCAGGAAATGGCCACCGATGGAGTCCACGTCGCTCTCGGTTTCGATACGAACGCCTTCGTGGGCGAAGCGGTACCAGTAGGTGATGATAGAAGGGAACACCGCCAGCATGCGGTCGATCTTGTCGTCCTGCTCGCTAAAGTCTTCTTCGGTTTCCAGGTTGCCCAGCATGGAGCAGCCGGTACGCATCACGTCCATCGGGTGCGCGTCTTTGGGGATCTGCTCAAGCACGGTTTTCAGGGCAGCCGGCAGGCCACGGAGGCTCTGGAGTTTTTTGGTGTAGGCATCCAGCTCCTGACGGTTCGGCAGTTTGCCGCGCAGCAGCAGGTAAGCGATTTCTTCGAACTGGGCTTTTTCAGCCAGATCGGCAATGTCGTAGCCGCGGTAGGTCAGGCCGGCGCCGCTTTTGCCCACTGTACACAGGGCGGTTTCGCCAGCTACCTGGCCACGGAGGCCTGCGCCACCTAGTTTTTTTGCTTCAGCCATTGTTGTCTCCCATCGTTATCTTGTTTGGGGTGTCGGATTACCCCTTGGGCCAATCCTGAATATTTGTGACTCCCCTCTCCCCGTGCGGGAGAGGGGCCGGGGGAGAGGGGAAGCTTCCGATTCTGCGGAGTGCTTCTCTACCCCCTCTCCCTGGCCCTCTCCCGCTAGGGGAGAGGGGATAAATGCTGTTAGCCTTTGCTCTGCTGGAACAGCTGGTCCAGCTTCTGCTCGAAATCGTGATAGTTCAGGAAATCGTAAAGTTCCATCCGGGTCTGCATCAGATCAACCACGTCTTTCTGGTCGCCCTTCTCCAGAATGTTCTGGTAAACAGTCAGGGCGGCCTTGTTCATGGCGCGGAAGGCGCTGAGTGGGTACAGAACCATGTCGGCGCCGGCTTCGGCCAGTTCCTTGCGGTTGTACAAGGGTGTGGCACCAAACTCGGTGATGTTGGCCAGGATGGGCACGTCCAGGGCTTCCGAGAAGGCCTTGTAGTGCTCAAGCTCCGTGACCGCTTCAGCGAAGATGCCGTCTGCGCCGGCTTCAATGCAGGCCTTGGCGCGTTCGATAGCGGCTTCGAGGCCTTCTTTCTGGAACGCGTCGGTACGGGCCATGATAAAGAAGTCTTTGTCTTCCCGGGCATCCACGGCGGCCTTGATGCGGTCGACCATCTCCTCCTGGGACACGATCTCCTTGTTCGGGCGGTGACCACAGCGTTTCTGGGCAACCTGGTCTTCGATGTGGACAGCGGCTGCACCGGCACGCTCCATCTCGCGGATGGTGCGGGCGATGTTGAAAGCACCACCCCAGCCGGTATCAATATCAACCAGCAAAGGTACGTCGGTAGCTGCGGTAATTCGGCGAACGTCCTCGACCACATCGTTCATGGAGGTCATGCCCAGATCCGGCAAACCGTAGGAGGCGTTAGCGACGCCGCCACCGGAAAGATAAATGGCCTTATGACCCACTTTCTCGGCCATCATAGCGGCGTAGGCGTTGATGGTTCCGACAATCTGAAGGGGCTGGTTGTCTTTGAGCGCTTTGCGGAAGCGGGCGCCGGGGCTGAGTTTGTTGGACATGGTGTTGGCCTCTCTTGGTTATTCGTAAATTTGTGCGTGAAATCGGGGTCTGACCCCTTGTTCAAATTGTGAGCTCGCCTTCCTCGATCTTTCTCTCGATGTTCTGTCTTGCTGCGTTGATATGGCGTTTCATCAGAAATTCGGCGAGTTCCCCATCGCGCTGGGCGATGGCCTCGACGATACGGCGGTGTTCACCCAGTGCCCGCTGGGGGCGCCCGGTGGAGGTGCTGAGACGGTAACGGTACATCCGTACCATGTAATAAAGATCACCCAGCAGCATCTGGGCAAGTTTGGTATTGCGGCTACCGGTGGCGATTCTGTGGTGGAAGTCGTAATCCCCTTCGGCCTGGTAATAGGCCTGGCCCTGGGCTTCATCGATCATGCGTTCGTGGGTGTCGAGGGTGGCCTGAAGGTCGGCAATTTCCTGGTCGGTCATGCGCTCGGCGGCCTGTCGAGCGGCCAGCCCCTCCATGACTTCGCGTATGCGGTAGAGCTCCATTAACTCGGATGCGCTGACTGAAACCACCTTGACGCCGGCGTGGGGACGGCGCACCAGAAGGCCGCGGGATTCAAGACGGCCCAGCGCTTCCCGGAGCGGGCCACGCGTGAGGTTAAAACGGGAACAAAGCTCCAGTTCGCCGATCTTCTCGCCGGGCGCCAGTTCCCCTTTGACGATTGCCGTTTGCAGACAATCAAACGCCTCATCGGCGCGGGTGTAGGTGGTAGACAGTAACTCAGCCATAGTTTGTCAACAAAACCGGGTTGATTTTGAGCAAAGCTACGCTTGAGCGATCAAATTGTCAACAATATTGGCTAAATTGAGCTGCAGATTGTTTACAATAGGTAGAGCCAATCAGTAGATCTGGCGTTCGGCGACCGGTGGCGGAGTGTACTGATATAGCCAGGTCTCCGTCAGCGGCTCGCCGCCCAGCCTGAGGTACAGGCGGATATTGATGGGTTCAATCGAGTCATCCGGCACCAGGTCGAACATGGCCCGGTAGCCGTCGATTGCAGACAATGGTCTTGCGGAAGTGATTTCAACGTCTCCGCGGCTCACGGTTATGACCGGCTCTACCTCAGCATCCTTGGCGAGCATTTCAAGCGCGCCGCCGGCGAAATCAACGGCAAAGCGCCAAGAGAAATAGGTGCGCTCCTGGCCCACGACACCGCCCAGCCCGGTCCTGGTTGCCTGCACCGTGGCTAATTCATATGGTTGCAACGGAGCTTGCTCGCCCCAGTGCAGGCGGTAGCTGTAGAGGTATTCCCGGCCTGGCAACAGAGGTTCCTGCGGATGCCAGAAGGCGACGATGTTGTCGAAGGTTTCATCCACGGTAGGGATTTCCACCAGATCAACACTGCCCCGCCCCCAGTCTCCCCGGGGCTCCACCCAGAGGCTGGGCCGGCGATCGTAAAACACGCCATCATCCTGGTAGTGGTCGAAATCCCTGTCCCGCTGCAGCAGGCCAAAGCCAACGGGGTTGTTATCCTGAAAAGTGTTGAACCGGAGATTGACGGGATTCACCAGTGGCCGCCACAACCACTCGCCGTTGCCGTTGCGAATGGAGAGGCCGTCAGAATCGTGTATTTCCGGACGCCAGTCGTAGCCCATGCGATCATCATTTTCGCCCACCTGGTACATGCTGGTCAGCGGTGCAATCCCTGCCCTCGTGATTTCCGTTCTCGGGTAAAGCGCTACATCCACATCCATGACCATGTTGCGCCCCGGGTCGAGCACAAACGCGTAGGCGCCGGTGGTACTGGGGGAGTCCAGCAGAGCCCATACCCTGAGTAGCTGGCTCCCCGGGGCCGGTTTCTCCAGCCAGAACTCGGAAAACCGGGGAAACTCTTCTTTGCGGTCCATGCCGGTGTCAATGGCCAGCCCTCTGGCCGACAGGCCGTACTGCATCTCCGAGCCCACCGCCCGGAAGTAACTGGCGCCCAGGAAGGCGGCGAGATCCAGGGCAAAGTTTTTATGGTAGTGGATCCGAAAACCGGCGTAGCCCAGGTCTTCTGGCAAATCGCCCAGGCGCTGATCGCCGTTGTACCGGAACAGATCCTGTCGATAGGCCAGTTCCGTTGCCTCGCCATCAGTGACTTCATGGATTTTTACGGGTTGTTGGAAATACAGCCCAAGGTGGAAGAGCTGAATCTGGAAAGCAGTGTCGTCGTCGCGCCAGAGCGCCCGGTCGGACCTGAAGGCGATGGCCTGATAGTCATCCCAGGAAATGGATTTCAGTGATTGGGGCAATTCATCCTTATGAGAGACATACGCCTCAGCTGCCAGTGCCCGGGCCCGACCTTTGAGCCAGGCGTAGTTGAAGGCACGGGGACTGCTACCAGCAACTGGTTGGAGGCCGGCACCGTTCACCAGAGGCGACAGTGGTAACGCGCCGGCACTTACCAGTGCTCCGAGCCCCTTGATCAGCGTTCGTCTGTCCATTGTTCTCGCCCCTCCTGTGCCGGGCCATAGATTGCCATAGAGAAGATCACGTGGACTATGTACGAACAATAAAAGGTAGAGAGCCTATCCGGGCAAGGAACCCACGCCGCCGGAAGCGCACCAAAATAGTGCAATCAGGCAAGGAGGATCGCACTAAGAGACCTCTGATCAGAGAAATTTTTGGTGATGGTAAACCTGAAGAACCCTCCTCTAAAGGGCCATAGCTCTTTGCTAGAACGTACAATTTCCATCACGCCCCTGCATTTGTCGTTACAACTTGGGTAAACTCGGCACACTTTGTGATAGAACACTTGTTAATAGGCTTACGCAAAGGCGTTAAGCAGCCCACAGGGCGTGAAACCGACCATCAAAGGACGAACGATATGATCAAAAAATGCCTGTTTCCCGTCGCCGGCTACGGCACCCGCTTTCTTCCGGCCACCAAGGCGATGCCCAAGGAGATCCTGCCGGTAGTGAACAAACCCCTGGTTCAGTACGGCGTTGAGGAAGCCTCCGAAGCAGGTATTCACGAATTCGGCTTCGTGACCGGTCGGGGCAAGCGCGCTATCGAAGATCATTTCGACATCAGCTACGAGCTCGAACAACAGATTGCCGGCTCGGGTAAGGAAGAGCTGCTGACCTCCATCCGCGAACTGATCGACCACAACAGTTTTGCCTTCACTCGGCAGAATGAGATGAAGGGCCTCGGCCACGCCATACTGACTGGTCGCAATCTGGTGGGTGACAACCCGTTTGCGGTCGTGCTGGCGGATGACTTTTGCATTGGCCCCGAGGGTGAAGATGGCGTCCTGGCGCAAATGGTGAAGCTCTACAACCAGTTCCGCTGCTCTATTGTAGCCATAGAAGAAGTGCCGGCTGATGAAACCCACAAGTACGGGGTGATCGCCGGTGAATCCATGAAAGATGGCCTCTACCGGATCACAGACATGGTAGAAAAGCCGGCTCCGGAAGATGCGCCCAGCAACCTCGCCATTATCGGCCGCTATATTCTCACGCCGGATATCTTCGAAATTATTGAGAAGACCCCGGCGGGCAAGAACGGTGAAGTCCAGATCACCGATGCCCTTCTCGAGCAGGCGAAAAACGGTTGCGTACTGGCTTATCAGTTCAAAGGGCGCCGGTTCGATTGCGGCAGCATTGATGGCTTCGTGGAAGCCACCAACTACGTTTACGAGAATATCTACAAAAAAGGCAAATAAGGCATCTTGGGCGGGATCAGTTGCCCAGGATTTGCAGAATCATTCGCCGGTTTTCCGCACTGGTCCTGCGGAACCGGCGAAGAAGCTCCGCTTCTTCCGTGGTCAACTGGACCTTATCAAGGACTTGTTCCAGCTCATCCAGCGACTCCAGAAGTTCGTCGCTCTTATCCAGGGCAATACCGGGCAGCTCGAGTTGCCCATGGTCCTCAGGCTTTTCTGGCTCCCAGTGCTGAATGGGTTGCGCATGCTGCATGGCCACTTACCTCGTCATCCAAGCCGGGATACTCGTCCCGATAATGCCCTGCGAAGTGAATCAATCCAGAAATGTAACGTACATACAGCTTTGCACACAATCTGCCTATACTGAAGATGGCAACAACCAAACAGGCTAATTATGGCGGCAAGAACTCTGGATATCGACTCGGCATGGGAGTTGGTGCTTAGCGCAGTTAACCGCAGCAATGTGACACTGCCATTGCCGGGAACCGACAAAGAAGCGGTAAAACTCAACGGCCACGGGGCTTGGCACCTGATGCAACCGGCGACGGGTGAGGCGAAGGATCTGCTCGCGGTATTCCTACCCCTTTGTCGGCCCGTGCCAGATAACGGCAGCCCCAAAGTTATTGGTCAGTTGGGCCAGAGCCTGGACGGACGCATTGCCACGGTTACCGGTCGCTCCCGTTTCATCAACGGCGACGATGGAATTACCCATCTGCACCGGATCCGAGCAGTGTCGGATGCGGTTGTTGTTGGAGCCGGAACCGCAACTACAGACAATCCCCGGTTGACCGTTCGCCGCACCAGTGGCCGCAACCCCGTGCGCGTGGTCATTGACCGTCACCATCGCGTACCGGACAGCCATGACCTGTTCACCGATGGCGAAGCTCCCACCCTGCGGTTGGTGGCGGGTACTTACGAGAAAGCGAAGAATCCATCGATCGGTTCCGGAGTTACTGAGATTCCCTGTCTCGGGGATGCCGAATCCGAAGATGCCGTCGATCCGAGAGTGATCCTCGAGGTTCTCGCAGACCTGGGGCTGAAAAAAGTCTTTGTGGAAGGGGGCGGTGTTACCGTTTCGTGCTTCCTGAACGCCGGCTTGCTGGACCGCCTGCACGTGATGGTTGCGCCCATGATCATTGGCAGCGGCAGGCCAGCTTTCTCGCTTCCCGAGATCGATTTTTTGGATGATGCCTTGCGACCTCGCGCCCAACTTATAAACCTCGGCAGCGATATGCTCTTCGACCTCGATTTTACCCGTGATGTGTAGGTCGAAAAAAAGCAGCCCCTGGCAGACTGGACACCAACACCAACGCCCCGTACCCAACGCTCAGTGCCACGCCCTGCTCCGCGGGCAATCCCGCCATTGGCCATAACAAGGCTGCAGCGCCCTCGCGGATGCCCCAACCGGCAACCGTCAGCGGTATTACCATACTCAGCAGCAGAATACTGCCCAGACTGACAATGATGGCCGCCGACTCTGTGCTTTCGATATAGCCTGCGCCCCAGGCCAGGCAGAGAAACACCCCAAGATAGCTCGCCAGCACCAGTAAAGATGAACCGATCTGTACCGGCAACACCGTTCGGTTTAGCAAAGACTGGTAGAGATCCTGTCTGAGCCGCTGAAGATAAGCCGCCAGCCCGGTTTTCAGGGCCAACCAGAGTGCAAGAAACACCGCAATAACGCCGACGCCCAGCCAGAACCCGCCATTCCATTGACCAGCCGTTACCCGTCCGGAACCGAGCAACCAGCTGACCGATATGACAACCACCAGCGCCAAAACCAGTTGGCCTGAAAGTCGCTCGATGGCCACCCCGTGCACCGCGGAGAGGCGCTCTCCGGCGCCGCTGCCATGTCGCCAGGCCCGGTTTACGTCGCCGAGCACACCTCCCGGCAACACCTGGTTCAGAAACGTCGCCAGATAGTACTCCCGCACCGCTACACCATAGGCCAGGGGCAGCCCGAGCCGTTCGACGGTGTAACGCCATCGCCAGGCGGACAACGCCACCTGAAAGACCGTAAGCGCCAGTGCGGGAACCAGGACATAAGGAGAAAAGCGGGCAAGCTCCTGCCAGAGCTCACCTGCATCGATAGAGCGGATCACGAATCCGATCACCAGAACCGTGAATAACCAACGGGCAGCCAACTTCACCTGCCTTTGACGCAGTTCGGTCAAGGCAATGCCTCAGGTGGCAACGCCAGCAGATCCAGATGTCTCACAACAATCGTCAGATCCCCTTCGGATAACTGGTGATTGCGTCTCTCCAGCCAGCGTGACAATCGGTCCGCCTCGTGAGGTGACTGCTCAATGGCCGCGTCGATCCAGCCCTGCATCAGCATTTTGGCCAATGCGTGATCCCTGCCATCCAGCATCCAGGGGGATTCCGCCAGTTCAACCCGGTAACCTTCGGCAACCAGCAGGTCTTGCAACACAGTGCTGGCCTCCGGCCCCAGCGCGGCACCAATTCCCTTGTCGCCGTGCTGGTGCCGATTCACCAGAGTCTTTACCAGCTCATCATCAGGATGCTCGGGAGCCAGCTCAAAGTGACCGGCGTAGCTCAACACAATGAGCATCGCGGACTTCCTTCTTGCGGCTGCCAGGGCTAACGCATTCAGCCATGGCTCGGAAACCAGATCAATCAGTGCTGACGCTGTTATCAGGTCCGCCTCACGGGGCAGTTGTTGCTCCATGTTTTCCGACGTCAACTGAACCGTGCGGGTTTCAAACGGCACATCCAGGCGGTCCACACGCTGTCCGGCCTCCCGCAATAATGCAGAATCCTGATCCAGTGCCAGCCAGGTTTGAGGCACCTGCAGCGCAGGCACCAGGAAAAGCGCGTTTGAGCCACGACCGGTTCCAATGTCGACAATTTGCATCGGGTAGTGGCTCTCGGGCGACAAGCCATCATAACGATTCAGCAACCATTGATTGAGCTGATCGGTCAGCCCTTGTGAGCGAGCCCGGTGATCCGCTGCTTCCCGGGCTGCCAGCCATGTGCTCTCGAATTCCGAATGCTGGTGCAGATGCGTGGAAAGGCCACTGAAATAGTGCAGCGCTTCTAAGACATCTTTGCCGGTATCCGCCCATGAGCGGATTCGGCGGGATTCCCTCGCGGCAAGTTTACGGGCGTGCTCAAGCTGTTCCGGATGTTCCAGCCAGTTCCTGAGGCGCGCCTCAAGGGCCCTGACATCGCCCGCACAATACTGAACCACACCAGGCCTGGCGGAGGTGTTGGCAAGGGCGCCGCCATCGGAGGAAATAACGGGTAGCCCTTCCGCCAGCGCCTCATCAATCACCATGCCATAGCCCTCGTACAGGGAAGGCAGTACAAAGAGATCCGCCTTGCGGTAGAGCTCGGCCAGCCCGGCTTCTTCGACTTCCCCTGCCAGCGCAATCCTGTCTTCAAGGCCCGCTTCTGCAATCGCCTGGCGAACCTGCTGGCTGTATTCCGGATCACGACTGTAAGACCCTGCCAACGTGCATTGCCACGACACGCCCTTCAGGTTTTCCAGCGCCTCCACCAATTGATGCTGGGCCTTTCGGGGTGACAGATGAGCAACGCACAGAATGTGAGGGGTACCAGTTTGCGACGACTGATCACAGCCTCTGGGGTTCGCGGCTCGGGTGACGCCCGGCTCGGCAACCCTGATCCTCTCAGCCGGCACCTCGTAATCCGCCAGGCGAGCGGCGGTGTGTTGGCTGGTGGTGATCACCCCGTTTACAAATCCGAGCGCACGCGTTTCTGAATCAAAAAACCACTGTCTATTGGCTTCGCTGATCCCCGTTTCATCAGCCAGGGGGTGGTGTACCAGCGCGATCAGATTGAGGCGTGGAGAATGCTTTTCAACAATCTCCGGCAGCCCCCCCATGGCAAGACCATCGAGTACCACAGAGGCGCCATCAGGCAGACTCGCGAGCTTCTTATCCATCCCATTACGGGCAACCCTGTCCGGGCGTGGAAACTGCCCGGGCAACCCACTGACCCGGGCTCTGCAACCGGCGTCGCCCAGGGCTTCCACGAGCTTGCGGACATACCGGTAGCCGCCCGTGTTCTGTTCCGGATCACCCGGAACAATAAACTCCAGGAAGCCCGGTTTGTCAGATTCCGGCATGGTAGCTTGCCCAGGCAATGTGGGATTCCGAGAGGGTGACTTTCAGGCTGACAATCCCTTCTCCTGTCTCGCCAAGACGGCCACCGTGAATGGCTGCCGCCATACGATCGAAAACCAGTTTGGCCATGAATTCGGTGGTGGTATTCCGGCCACGCAGTTCCGGCAGCTCGTCCAGGTTCTGCATATTGAATTCGGAGAGAATGCTTTTGAGAAGCTCGGAAGCCAGGCCTATGTCGACGACCAGGTCGTCCTTATCCAGTTGGTGACGCTCAAAGGTCACGTCGACCACATAGGTGGCACCATGAACCTTCTGCGCAGGACCAAAGATCTCTCCGTTGAAGCTGTGGGCAATCATCATGTGGTCCCGGACCGTCAAACCGAACATAGTCTCTCCTTAGCAGGCAATTTTGGATTTTCAGTAAACAACGCGATGGCACAGAGTATCCCGGCCATCGATCAGAATTCGCGCCATGGATTTTGGTAGATCATCAAACTTGCATTCGCCGGTAATCAGCACATCCAGCGCTTCGTTCTGGAGCAATTCCAATGCGAGCGCCAGGCGTTTGCGATAGTCCCACCGTGGAACTCGAGATGGCACTACCTGGCCCACCTGGCTGGATTTCAGGGTCAGACGCCGCGGATGGAATGCGGCCCCCAACGGTGCAGATACCAGCTGATCCCCGTACCAGCTCATTTCCACAATGGTCGCCTCCTGCCCTGCCAGCCCAAGAGCGGTCTCCAGGCCCGAGGGGTGGCCACTGGCATGGATAACAAGGTCGTGATCATCAGGGGCCGACTCACTGCTGAAGGTCAAACCGAGCTGTTCGGCAACGGCCTGTCTCTCTGGATTCGTATCGATCGCGGTGACACGGGCTCCCGGGATACGACTCGCCAGCCAGGCGACGAGCAGGCCAACAACACCAAGACCAACCACGGCGATGCGGTCACCGACTGCTGGCGCTCCATCCCAGAGGCCGTTTACAGCGGTTTCCATGTTGGCGGCAAGTATTGCTCGCTCGGCGGGCAAGTCTTTGGGCAACGGCGTCAACGCCGACGCCGGCACCCGGTAGCAATTCTGATGCGGATAAAGGCAGAACACCGTTTGGCCCACTAACTCTGCAGGCCCTTCCACTACTTTGCCGACGCTGGCGTAGCCGTACTTTACCGGCCAGGGAAAATCTCCCTCCTGAAACGGCGCCCGCATGGCTGCGTATTCGCTCTTTGGTACCCGGCCATGGAAAACCAGTGATTCCGTGCCCCGACTGATACCCGAATACAGCGCCTGAACCGTGACCAATTCGTCCTTCTGCTCGTCATCAGAGGTAACCAGTGGCGTTTCCAGAATCTCGCCCTTGCCGGCGCCGGTTACCCACCAGGCCCGTGCCATCGATTCGGTTTTCGGCTCATCAGGGTCGCGATGCAAAAGGATCTCCTTTTTGGCAGTTTTTCAAACGTGCCGGTCGTCGCCCTGCCAGGGCTGAACCTTCAGGTCTGAACACGGTCTATGATCGTAAGCATGATCAGTTATACCAACTATAGTCAGTGTACAGCGCATCCGGGGTATTTGATGCCTGCAAACCTATACGCTGGAGTTCATTGATGGATTCTAACGGCCATTCAGCTTCGCAAAGGATGCCACTTGCCCTGGATCTCGTCTGGGGCTCGGGGCTTGTCGCCCTGTTCTGTGCAGTCACCGGCTGGTTAACCCAGCCCCCCGTCCTTTTCTACTTGCTGTCAGCGGTGCTTTACCTGGCGCTTTGTGCCCTGATCATCCGGTTCTGGCCCGAGGCCCGGGATTTCGGGTGGGCAAACCGGGCGACGCTGCTCAGAGGCAGTCTGGTGATAGTTTTAGTGGCGCTGGCCCCCTTTGCCGACCACCTTACAGATAGTCTCTGGCTCTATGGCTGGATGGCATTGCTGGCGCTGATTCTGGATGGCGCAGATGGCAAAGTCGCCAGGGCTACCGGCTCCCAGAGCGACTTTGGCGCCCGCTTCGACATGGAACTGGATGCTCTGTTTATTCTCGGTCTCAGCGTGGCTGTCCTGGCGCTCGGCAAGGCGGGTCCCTGGGTTCTGGCCCTGGGCCTTATCCGCTATGCCTTCGTTGTTGCGACTCACTTCCTGGACTGGCTGAATGCCCCACTGCCGGAGAGTTTCAGGCGCAAGACGGTTTGCGTTTGGCAGATCGTTACCCTGCTGGTGGCCGTGTTGCCGCCGGTCAATGCGCTATTCGCCAGTATCACGCTTGCAACTGCCCTAGCACTGCTTGTGTGGTCGTTTTTCCTGGATATTCACTGGCTTTATCAGAGGAGACATCACCATGATGTTCATTAAACGGAAAACCCTTACCCGTTCCGCCATTGCCCTCCCTGCTGCACTCGCACTGAGCCCGGCAGCCATGGCCGAGCCAACAGATTTTGTCGTCGACGACGAGCACTTTTCAATGTTCTTCGAGATCATGCACATCGGCTACGCCCCGGTCATGGGGATGTTCCGCGAAGTCGAGGGACAATTTGTTTACGACGAGGAAGCGAGGGAGCTGAAATCCGGTCAGTTGGTGTTCCAGAGCGACAGTGTGTTCACCAATCATAAGAAACGCGACGACCACGTTCGCAATGCGGATTTTCTCGATGCCGACGAGTACCCAGAGATCATCTTCACTGTTACCGATTTCGAAACCACGGGGGAAAACACGGGCAAGGTAACTGGTGATCTGGAGTTACTTGGCCAGAAACGCCCCGTGGTGCTGGATGTGACCCTCAACAAGGCAGACGTCTACCCCTTTGGCCATGAGGAATACACACTGGGCATCAGCGCCTCCACCACCCTGAAACGCAGTGAATGGGGCATGACCTACGGCCTTGATGGCGCGATGGTCGGTGATGAAGTGAAATTGCACTTTGGCTTCGAGGCCATTCGGGAATCCGGCATGTTCTGATCACCGGCTGATCGGAATGTGAACCACCGCACAACGCGGACACATTCTGTTACACACAGAGTCCGGATTTTTGGGGTGCGGCGGAAATCCCGTTATCTTTAGAGCTACAACAATAATCAAGGGAACTGCCGCATGCCGGGCAAGGTCGCTCTTCTTCTGACACTGGTAACTGCTGGCGTGGTTGGCGCGGGGTATCTGCTCTCCGCTGACAACCACACAGATTTCAGCTGGTTTTCGAAGGTGGTCGACTCGGCCGAGACGGCGCCTGTCCAAAGCGCAGGCCTGGCAAGGCAGTCTTCTACCGATCCCTCGGCTGAGCCGGAACCACCCCCGGATAATGCCCTCGGGTTCATGCTGGCCAGCGTTGCCGATCAATACGCTGAAACTACCCGATACCCTCCGTGGTCCATACCTCTCTCCCCGGAACAGGCGAACGCCTACGGTGGCAATCACTACGAGCCGGTCAGTCTGCCCCTCGAAGGTGACGGGCAGTTCACCGTAACGCTGGAGAAATACCGGTTTACTGCAGGGGAACAAATTCTTGTTGCAGCGGCTATCCGGGGCTCTCAGGTGGTCGGTCGCTCGCTGTCTGCAACGCTGGAGAGGCCGGAAAGCCGGGATGCCATCGCTGGCACCACCTTGGAAGAGGCGGGTTCCCCGGGTTACTTCGAGGGCGTTCTGTCCGCCGACGAATCACCGGGTGAATATCGGCTGATCGTTGAGGCCCGGCTTGACGGCAAACCAGTCCGCCATGTCTCAACACTGGCCATTGAACCTTACCTGGGCGAATTCGAGGGGCTTGGCGATGCCCGTATCCAGGGTAACAATCTGATAATTCCCGTTCGTTTCTCGCCGGAAGACTCCGGCTACTACGCGCTTTCGGCCCAGCTGTTTGTTGGCCAACGCCCGGTTGCTCAATTGCAGATGGAGAAAAGGCTGGACAGCACCTCAAACACGATCAATCTGAAGGCTCACGGCACGGTATTGGCCGATCAGACGGTGGACGGCCAGCTACAGCTGAAAAACCTGCAGATTCGGCAGCTTCCCGCCCGGCCAGGTGACCGGACTAATTACGCTTTCGGCCCCGACGAGGGCTACGCTTTCACACCGCCGGATCTCGGCAGTCTTACCGATACACCGGCGGTGAATCCCGAATCAGAACAGCGCGCGGCTCTGCTGCGGCAGCTTGCCGACAAGTTCTGATGGCAGGGCGCAGGCTCTGCACCGGCTAACGCCGGGCTGTACCGCTACAAGTGGCGGATAAACGTCTTGTGACAACAATAAAGCAGCAAAGACGGAGCAACTATGAAAACAACAAAGATCGGAAATGCCTGTAAGGCCGCCCTGGCGGTCACTATCACCGGCAGCTTGTTTGCCGGCACCGCCCAGGCCCAACTGGCCGGGCACAACGTGATCCTGGTTCACGGATTTCAGCAACAAGACCTGGCCAACCCTCCCGCCAATCTGCAGGAGGTGAAGAACGCCGGCGAGGACTATTGGCGTACTTTCTGGCTCTCCCGGGCCGAGGCCCGTATCGACTGGGGCAGTGACGGGCGCGTTGAAGGTGGTATTGCCCAGCAAGCCTATGAACAGATGCGTCAGATCAGTCAGCAAGGTCTTTGCAATGACTTTTGCATCGTTGTTTCTCACTCTACCGGGGATCTCGTTACCCGGTATCTGCTGGAAAACCAGGCACGCTGGCTTCAATCCGAGGGCCTTCAGCCGTTGAAAATCCTGGCAACCCTGGATTACTCCGGCGCCGGCGGTGGCACTGAACTGGCCAACCTGGCACTCAGCCTTGCCTACAACGACAGCTGGTACAACTGGCCCCTCCGGGCCGCAGTAGAAGCCTTCACCGGCATTGAGCCGGAACCCGGCAAGCTGGGCGTGGTAAACGACCTGCAAACCAACGCAGCGCGTAACCTGGCGGTGAGCCCGAATGGAATCCCAAGGTTGCGTTTCGTGGCTGGTGGGTCGTCCTATGGCGGTATCACCAAGCCATTCATCGCCGGCACGGACGATGGCGTGGTACCCACCCATTCGGCCTGTGGTGCCACCTCCGCCGCCGGGATCGATTCCTGCTCTTCCAGCATCAGCCTGGCGGGCAAGGTAACGAGCCAGGATGGCCCGGCCGCTCTTTACTTCAACCACTATCCGGTACTGATGAACGAGGGAGTCACCCACAGCGGCGTGCTCGGCTCCGAGACGGGCAACATCTCCGTTCCGGTGGTCAACAACACCACTCTCGGCGGTTTGCAGGTGGATTTCGCCAGCCGCACCTACAACAAGCGCGCCTGGTGGCAATGGTGGGGTTCCGGTGACCGGTACATTGAAGTGCCCGGCTCAGATCAGACGGATATGTCGAATCTGGTTTACACAACCCTGAATAACTGACCTTAAACCTACGAATACTGTAAAGGGCTCAGGGAAGAGCCGCCTCTCACCTCGGTAGTTTTACCCATCTTTTCTTTTTAGTTCGCAAACTATACATTGGTTCGCTTTCGCCGTTCGATTCAACCACTGCCGCCAAGCGATATCCGATGTCTGACACTCACAAATCCGATCTTCTACTGGTTGTTGTCACCCTGTTTGCAGCCATCAGCTGGATGTTTTCCAAGGAAGCAGTACTGCTGATGCCGCCTCTCATGTTCATGGCGGCCAGGTTTTTGATCGCCGGGACTGTGCTCGCCTTTTTCGCCCGTCGGTCGCTGATGAAACTGAGCGTCGATCAGCTTCGCCGAAGTGTGGGTGTCGGGCTGGTGTTTGGCACGGCCATGACCTGCTGGGTGATGGGACTGGTTCATATAACGAGCCTGGGTGAAGGCGCCTTTTTGACCAGCCTGGGTGTCGTAATAGTGCCGATTATCGCACGCCTGGTGTTCAAGGAAGCCCAACCGCCGAGCACATGGTTGGCCATTCCCATTGCCGTTGCCGGGCTCGCGCTGCTCTCCCTTGAGAACGGATTTCGCCCCGAAGCGGGCCAGATTTTCTTTGTCATGGCAGCGACGATTTTCGCCCTGTATTTCAATCTCAATACCCGGGCAGCCAACCAGAGAACCGTGATAAACCGGCTCGGCAGAACGGTGGAAAAGCACCGCGTACCCGCCCTGCCCCTCACAGCCATTGCGCTGCTGACGGTCGGCCTGCTCACCCTGGTTGAATCCATGATTATGGAGCCCTGGCGGCCTACCCTGAATAATCTCTCACCAATGCTGGTCTGGTGGGTGGTGGCCAGTGCCGTGATTGGCACGGCCGGTCGTTTCCTTCTTCAGACGTTCGCCCAGAGCCTGTCTGCGAACAGCCATGGCGTGGTGATTCTGGTACTTGAGCCGGTGTGGGTTGCTCTGTTCGCGGCAGGATGGTTTGGCGAGTCTATGACCGGCATTCAACTGGCCGGCTGTGGCCTCATCTTTGCAGCCCTGATCGTCAACCGCTGGGCTGTGCTGAGCAAAGCCATCAAGGAAAAACTCCGCAAGCGGAAAACCGCATAAAAGTGGTTGACCAGCATCGGCTGAATCAGTATATTTCGTCCCCGTTGCAGGACACAGGACCATAGCTCAGTTGGTTAGAGCGCTACCTTGACATGGTAGAGGTCCCCAGTTCGAATCTGGGTGGTCCTACCAATTCTGCAACAAAAAGAGTCACTTAGAGCGCAAGCCAAGTGGCTTTTTTTGTGTCTGCCCACATAGAACGGCTTGGGGAAAGCCTGGCAACTACCCCACCTTGCGCCAAACCAAACCACCTTTCGCAGTAAGTACCTCTCTTTAAAACCGGCTCCTGACATTCATGTTTTTAGCTTCTCCGGCGTGATCAGGCACCGACCGTCGGTTAAGACTGCTCTCCATATCATCTTCATTCGACTAATAGGTGTCACTGTTTCGTAACAACCGAAAGAAGTTTAATTATTCGGTTTTGCACACATCTTTGACTTTCTTAAGACTCAAGTTACGCTTCCTTCAGAGCCTTAGCGTACAAATGTACGCTGAATGAAAATAAGCTGTTAAGGCTCTCTGTCAGCACAACTAAAACAAGAATGAACGACGTGGAGACTCCTATGCGTGTCTGTATAGCTCGAATGCCGAGGGCTTTGCGCCTTCTGATCGTATCAATTTTCGTTATTTCTCTGCCTGCCTGTAACAACGACTCGAACGACTCGTCTGCGATTTCAACTGATCCGACGGAGGTTACAACGTCGGAAGGAGTAATCACTGGTGTGCTTGTCAGCGACGGTAACGGCACCGAGATGAAACAATGGCTAGGCGTTCCATATGGCCAATCGACCGAGGGAGCAAACCGTTTTCGTGCGCCCCAAAGCCCGGAGCCCCGGTCAGATGTCTTGCAGGCAACAGAATTTGGTGATGCGTGCCCACAAACGCCAGCGCAATCTCCATTTGCCATCCAAAGTTCGAATCCAGGGTCGAGTACCTCAGAGGATTGCCTGAACCTCAATATCTACGCGCCTGGTGAGGGTGAGAATCACCCGGTAGTTGTCTGGATTCACGGCGGCAGTCTGGATACCGGCGCCGGTTTTCAGTCCAGCGCGAAACCTGACAGGTTGGTGAAAGAAGGCATCGTTGTAGTGGCCATCAATTATCGCCTGGGTGTGCTTGGCTACCTGGCGCATCCAGCACTTACTGCCACCTCACAAACCTCTGAAAAGGGATCGGGAAATTACGGTCTGATGGATCAGATTAAAGCCCTGGAATGGCTGCAGGCTAACGTTGCTGCATTTGGGGGTAACCCGAATAACGTAACTCTGGTCGGTGAGTCTGCAGGCGGCTTCAGCATCAAGGGGTTAATGGCTGCAAATGATCGAACGGACGGTTTGTTCCAACGTGTCATCGTTCAAAGTGGTCCATCCTTCTTTCAGGAAACGCCCACTGAAGCGGAGCAACGGGGCGCAGGCTTTATGGCCAGCCTTTGCGCGGGAGATTCGTCGCCTGAAGCAGCGGAGTGCCTGCGTAATCTGACACTAGAGCAACTCCTTGCTTTGCAGGCCGGCGATCCTGAATTCGGTTCGGAGATTGTTCAGCGACCGGGTGTTCTTGAGCAGACTGTGGCAGCCGCCTTAGCAAGTGGGCAGTTCACCGCAGACCAGGTGTTGGAGGGCTCCAACCGAGATGAATGGCGATTGTTTGTTGCCGCTGAACAGCTGGTGAGTGGTCGCGATTCACTTGAGGATCGGCTTGCAGGGAGTTCGACGGACTATCGGCAAGAACTGATCCGGCGATATGGTTCAGTCACGGAGGCCAATGCAGACGCAGTGGTAGATCGCTATCCCCTGAATGATTTTGACAATGCCGACATCGCGGTCTCTGCCGTAGGCACCGATGCTATCTTTGCGTGCCCAGGCTTTGGCAACATCGCAGCTGCCGCGAAACATGTCCCGGTCTACGCTTATGAATTTGCAGACGAAATGCCCCGCTGCCTTCACCATTATTTACAAGAGTTCAACCCGCGTTAGGTGCTGCGCACGCCACTGAGATTCCTTATGTATTTGCCTCTCAGGCTGAGCTGGAAGCAGAGTTCTCTGAAGACTCGGCAACGCTTGCAGAAACGATGGTCCGCTACTGGGCTGCATTTGCCCGCTCAGGCAATCCAACGCCGAGCGACGGAACTCTGCCTGCATGGCTGTCCTTTGTGAATCAGGGCTATCAATCGTTGCAGGCGCCTGCCGAAAACACTGGTCCTTTTTCGATGCTGTCAGGTGGCCCAACGTTCAACGAGGCTCGAAACTGCAGTTTCTGGTTAGGTAGTTGAAACTGGCACCTTAGAGGCACATCCTCTTGAAAAGCCCGGTGCGCTTCCGGCTCCGGGCTTTACTAATGAGGCCGAGTGAGAGGCATTCTAAGATTCGCGCCAAGCCTTTCTGGCGCTGCTGATAAGAGGCTCCAAAAGGTAGTCTATCGGTCGTCTATCAATGGTGCGAATAACAATATCAGCAGTCATCCCTGGCTGTATTCTCCGGTCTCCTAAACGCAAAATTTCGCTATCCTCAACCTCTATTCGGGCTTTGTAATAGCTCTCTTCAGACTTGCTATCCTCAAAAATATCCGCAGCCACGTATGTCACGACACCTTGAATTTCGGGAACTTCACGTTGGTTGAAGGCCGTGAATTTGACGCCGGCGGCAAGGCCCGCGCGCACGTTGTCAATATCCTGAGGGCTGACCGCGGCCTCAATAATCAGGCGATCATGGACAGGGACAATTTCCATCAATACAGCACCGGGGGAAAC
The DNA here is from genome assembly GCF_900112835.1 of Marinobacter sp. DSM 26671. NCBI lineage: Bacteria > Pseudomonadati > Pseudomonadota > Gammaproteobacteria > Pseudomonadales > Marinobacteraceae > Marinobacter > Marinobacter sp. DSM 26671. Next base: position 68,230 of record NZ_FONF01000001.1, read on the forward strand.
CACGCCACCCACTGTATGCACTCCAGAACCGACCACCACGCCATCAACGGGAGATTTTAACTCCGTCTGGTCCAGTACATGTCTGGCAGCCAGCAAACGCTCGGTATAGTCGTGAACCTCTGCCTGCACTTCCTTGAGCTCATTAGACACCGACTCCTTGAATGATTTCATCAGCTGGAACTTTTCCAGCTCCTTCTCCCCGATATTCGAATTCGCGGCGGCGATCTGGGAAATCAATTCACCGCGTTCCCCGGCCAGTTCAGCCCCATCCCTCTCCAGTGCAAGCACCCTGGTTTTATCAATCATTCCCCTGGCGAGCAAACCCCGCAGCCCCTCCAGCTCGCCCTCGATTGAATCAATCTGAGAGGCCTTGGCGTTCTGCTGGGCATTGAGCCCCTGTATCTGTTCGCGCAGATGCAGGATCTGCTGGTCAAGTATCTGGATCTGCCCCTTTAGTGAAGTTCGGCGAGCCTCAAATAACAGGCGCTGGGATTTCATGATCTCCAGAGCCTTCGGATCGGAGGTACGTTGAGCCAGAGGCTCCGGAAACTCTATTTCCTCAGCATCTTCCTGTTCCGCCAGGAGTCGGGCCTTGGATGCCTGGGCGGTTTCCAGCCCCTGGCGGATCAGTTCCATCGAGGTGCCTGCCCGGGTTTTGTCCAGGAGCACGAGCGGCTGTCCAGCTTCGGCCATATCCCCGTCCCGCACCAGGATCTCTGCCACAATACCGCCTTCCAGGTGCTGTATCTGTTTGCGGCTTGTGTCTACCCGAACCGATCCGGCTGCCAGAACACCACTGGCCAGTACTGTCAGCAGCGACCAGAGTAGGAAACCTCCGATAAAGACCAGAATAATAACAACACCGGTATAAATGGGAGCGTTTGGGGAAGTAACGATTGGAGGCACGCTGTCTTCAACTGGAGTCATCACTGCTTTCCTTGATTCTCGTTGGCGCTGACCCTTGTTTCAGCAGCAGTCAGCTTCACACGACCGTTCTTGACAGGGATCCGTGCCTCGACATTGCTTCCGACGATACCGGAACCGGCTGCTCCATAGGCAGGCACAGTGGTTTTCTCCGCCGGTACCTGACGAGTGATCCCCGGAAGAACCTCGTCTAAAGGACCGAACTGGCTAAGGACTCCATTTTGAATAACCATCAGTTTATCGACTCCACCGATAACCGTCGGTTTATGGGCGATCACCACGCAGGTAATCTTCTGCTTTTTTAGCCAGCCAATCAGTGTGCGTACCGAAGATTCACCCTCTGCATCAAGATTCGAGGTGGGTTCATCCAGCACAATCAATTTGGGAAGATCGTAAAGTGCTCGGGCCAGACCGATACGCTGGCGCTGCCCGCCGGAAAGGTTGGCTCCTCCGGGTCCAATCAGCGTGTCGTATGCCTTAGGCAGATCCAAAATCATACTATGGCCACCGACCAGCTTGGCGGCAGTGACTACTTTCTCCGGGTCTGCTTCGCCGAAGCGGGCAATGTTGTCCGCAACCGTACCCGGAAAGAGCTCAATATCCTGCGGCAGATACCCGATATAGCGACCCAGCTGGGCACGGTTCCAATTGAGGAATTCAGCACCGTCCAAACGGACACTTCCGGACTCAGGAAGCCAGATACCGGTCATCAGCTTGACCAGAGATGATTTACCAGCACCGCTGGGACCCGTTATACCTACCGAATCCCCTGCTTCTATGGCAAAGCTGAAGGCCTTGATGATGGGCGCCTCTGAACCGGGAGGGCGGGCATAGACATTTTCAAAGCCAATCTGCCCATTGGGTTCGGGTAATGACATTGGCGTACCGGCTTCATAATGCTCGAAGGCTTCCTGCAACCGCGCATAAGCACGCTTTGCACCCTGGAGTCCCTGCCAACTAGAGATGGAGGATTCCACCGGTGCCAGCGCACGGGACATGACGATAGAGGCCGCAATCATAGCGCCGGGACTGATAATGTCCTGGATCGCCAACCAGGCACCGGTGCCCAAGATCGCCACCTGAAGGGTAAAGCGAACGAATTTGGCGGCAGAAACAAGGGTTCCGGCACGGTCACTGGCGATCGCCTGAAACGCCAGTGCTGCACGCTGGTCTCCCAACCAGCGTTGCTGCAGATTGTCCAGCATACCCATTGCATTGATCGCTTCGGAGTTGCGCGCACTGAGTTCAGTAAAATCAGTCGCCTTGCGCTGGTGCTCACCGGCTTTTGCCAGCAAACCACAGGTGCGTCTTTCATTCCAGACAGCAAGGCCAAACAGCACAACCGCCCCGATGAGTGCCACATGACCAAGATAAGGATGCAATATATAGACAAAACCCAGAAACAAGGGCGCCCAAGGCACATCGAAGAGAGTCACCATGGAGGAGCCGGTAAGAAAGGTGCGTACGGTTTCCAGATCACGTAATCCGTTCGCTGTTCTCGCTCTACCCAGAATCAGGCGAAACAATTCGGGAGTAACCGTCTGACTGAAGTTGTTGCTCAATCTCACCAGAATGCGTGAACGCACCACATCCAGCGCCGCCAGAACAAGCAAAGCCGCGACTGCCAGCAGAGTAAGATAAACCAGCGTCGGTTCATTGCGCGACACCAACACCCGGTCGTATACCTGCAGCATATACAGCGGACCAGTCAGTATCAGCAGGTTCAGGAAGCAACTGAAGCCGAGTAGTACCTTTAGGTACCGCTTGAGCCCTGCTACCGCTTGCGCAAGAGGGCTGTCGTTGTCGGCCCCCGAAGGAACACCTGTCGTATCAGCCATGGCACGCAGCGGATATCGAACGAGTGCACCGTCCTCTTTGACGGAAAAGCAGGCCAGACAGACCGAGCAAAATTAAAACCCAGGACGCCGGTTCAGGAACCTCTGCGACAATCTGTTCACCACTCACTACAAAGGCAAGATCCCGGCCGTTATTTTTGCTCCAGGATTGACTGGCATCGACCCGGAACCAGTTGGCCGAGTCGCCACCGTTTGCTGCATCGGCCCAGAACCACATGTCATTAGCATCATTCATGACCGAAAGGAAGAAATCGCCGGGCCCCAGTACCAGGCTTAACGAAACGTCGTAGCGGTAAATCTGTTGAGCAAAATCATCGGTCACGCCGGTTTCTGCAGTTCGACTGACATCCAGCGAATCACTATTGGGTATGTTGACGCTTGCCGCAGGCCGCCCACCATCATCGTCGAACAACCGGATTGAAAAATCGTCTCCGGTATTAATCTCAAAGTACGAGCCCCACCAGGTCAGACCCGTGATGGAGTATTCCTTCCCCAGGGAGAAATTATCGGCGACCTGACTCCCGCCGTTCAGTGAACTAAAGGTTCCCAGACTTGTGCCATCATCCAGTAGAGATTGTGAGTAGATTGGCCCCGCCTCGGCCATGGGCAATGTCAGAGCTAGCACCAGACCCGTCAATAACTGCTTTGAGTTCATGAGAAACACTCCATTTTTTTGCTTTATTACCCCGCGTGTTGCCGGGCTCCTTCTTGGCTTTATTACCCGGAGCATGGCTACGCTCCGGGTAACCTGGGTCAGACGAACTGATCCGGGCCCTCGGGCTCATGAATACCAATCAGTGGCATATCAATCTCCAGAGGATCGACATCCGTAGTGCTGCCCTCACCGCCTGCTGACTGCGCCACCGCCTGCAAGGGTTCTGGCTCTGTCGCAACAGCGCCAAAGACAAACTCAACGCTATCAAGCAAGTAGTCGCTACCCTGACTGAGCGCTCCATTGGCAGGCGCCGCATAATCACCCTGATCATCTGCCAGCGCGCCATACACAAAAGTAGAGCCATCATAGGTGCCAGCAGTCAGTACCAATTGCGTGAAGCCCTGGCTCGCGGAGATTTGGACTGGCTGATCGCCGGCGAGATCATCGGCGTTGAACAGGACTTCTGCGACTACATTGCCCTGGTCGTCCAGCGCCTGCACCCTGCCCGACTCCCGGAAAACGCCTTCGGTATCGAGCCGGGATATCTCCAGCGTTGCTTCGGTAGCAACGCCATCCAGCTCAAAGCGAAGGGCTTCGGTTCCTTCAATCTCCTGGCGTGCCTGCCCGGTCTCAATGGCCTGTCCGCTGACACCGAGATCCCCGGCATAGATATCGCCTCCAGATAGCACATGGGAGCCGGCAGCAGAGAGGGAGGCATTGCTCCAGACTTCGCCGCTGTCAGTGATATCGGCCTTGTGAGTAATGGTCACGGACGCATCGGTCCAGGCATTACTCCAGGCATCCCGGTCAGACCTTGGCAGTCGGGTCGGAGCATCGCCCAGGGAGATGGTTTCAACTTCGCTTGGCAGCACATCGATGGTCACCGTGCCGGTGCTGTTGGTGGTACCGTCACTGACTGTATAAGTCAGCTCCTCGGTACCGACAAAGCCCGGATCCGGCGTGTAGGTGAAGGAGCCGTCCGTCGCTATATTGAGAGTCCCGTTGGCCGGGGCCTCAAT
>NZ_FONF01000001.1:74583-85373 GCF_900112835.1 Marinobacter sp. DSM 26671
GTCGATGGTAATGGTCGCGGTGGCCGTATCGGTGCCGCCGTTACCGTCGCTGACGGTATAGCTGAAGCTTTCACTGGTGCTGTCGCCCACCGCCACAGTCTCAAACTGCCCGTTGGGGTCGTAGTCGAAACTGCCGTTGGCATTCAGCGTCAGCAGCGCGCCGCTGGCCAGGGTGATCTGGGCGCCAACATTCAGCGCGTTACCGTTGACCTCGGTGACAACCAGCGCATCACCCTCTACGTCGGAATCAGATCCGGCGCCGTTGTCCGCCAACACATTGGCCGATAAGGCAGTGTCTTCATCCGTCGCAAAGGCATCGTCAACCGCATCCGGCGCATCGTTGACCCCGTTGATTGCCAGGGTCACCGTGGCGGTATCGGTGCCACCGTTGCCGTCGTCAATGGTGTAAGTAAAGCTGTCAGTATCAGACTGGCCAACACCCAATGACTCAAACTGAGCGTTCGGGTCGTAGGTGAAGGTGCCGTCGCCGTTAACGGTGAGTAAGGCCCCGCTTGCCAGCGTAATCTGAACCCCCACATTAACGGCATTACCGTTGACGGCTGAGACAACAAAGATATCGCCTTCGGCATCCGAATCCGCCGCCACGCCGTTATTGGCAAACACATTGCCGGAAAGCGGCGTATCCTCGTCCGTGCTGAGCAGGTCGTTGACAGCGTCCGGTGCGTCGTTAACACCATCGATCGCGAAGTTGACGGTGGCAGTGTCCGTTCCGCCATTGCCATCACTGAGCGTGTAGGTGAAGGAATCCGCATCATTCTCACCGGCTGCCAGTGACTCAAAAGCAGCGTTGGGGGAGTAGTTGAACGAGCCGTCGGCGTTGATGTTAATCAGGCCGCCACCGGTGGTTGCAAAGGTGCCTACTGTCGTGACGGTTAGCGTGTCACCGTCGGCGTCGGCGTCCGCTCCACTGCCGTTGTCGCTGAGCACATTACCGGCAATCGCGGTGTCTTCATCGGTGGTAAAGCTGTCATCCTGAGCAACCGGTGGGGTGTTGGTGGTACCGACACCATTGACCGTTACATTGACCGTCGCGGTGTCCTGTGCCCCACCTTCATCCTCAATGGTGTAGGTGAAGGAATCACCGCCGGTTTCCCCGGAATCCAGTGAATCAAACTGCCCATTGGGGTCGTAGCTGAAAGTGCCGTTGGCATTGAGTGTCAGCAGCGCGCCGCTAGCCAGTGTAGCCACGGCACCAACATCCACTGGTGAGCCATTGACCGCCACCACCGTCAGTCCGCCCACACCGCCGTCGATGTCCTCATCCGCGCCGTTGCCGTTATTCACCAGAACATTGCCGTTCAGCAAAACATTTTCATTGGTGCTGACGTTGTCGTCTTGCGCAATCGGATCGTCATTCAGTCCATTGATGGTCAGATTCACAGTGGCGGTGTCGGTTCCACCGTCGCCATCTGACAGGGTATAGGTGAAGCTGTCGGCTCCATTCTGTGTGCCTGACAGGCTATCGAATGCGCCGTTGGTGTCGTAGGCAAAGGTGCCATCGGCGTTCAACGTCAGCAGTGCTCCGCTGGAAAGCGTAATGGTACTGCCAATGTCCGCCGGAACACCGTTGACCGCAGAGATCGAAAGCGTGTCACCGCCGGTATCCGAGTCCGCGCCAGTGCCATTGTTGAGCAGCACATTACCGTTAACGCTGTCGTCCTCATCAACCGTAAAGAAATCGTCCCGTGCTATCGGATTGCCGTTCTCCACCGTAACCTCGAAAGTATCCGTTTCTTCGGCATTGGCCGCAGCGGAGTTGTCATTGACGGTCACCGTTACCGTGTAGGTGCCTTCCAGGGCAAAAGTGTGATTGATGTTAGGGCTCTTGTTGGCACTGTTGAACACCAAAGGCTCCGAACCATCTCCCCAGTCAACTGTGATGGTGTAGGTGTCCGGATCCGGATCGGACAGCGTCAGGTTCTGACTGAAATTCTGCCCTTCCGTACTGGTGCCATCGGCACCCGCTTCAAGCCCGGGCGCATCATTGACCGGTGCCAGTGTGATATTGGTCTGGGCAACCTCCGTCGACAACACCAGCCCATCGCTGCCCCGCCAGCCAAAGGTGTCCGGTCCGAAATAATCCGAATCACCCAGGTAGGCCAGATCGCCATTGGCGAGCTGGGCCAGCGAAATCTGATCACCGACACTGACCGGCGCACCACTGAGTAGCAGATCGCCATTGTCCGGCAGTACCGCGATCTCAATGAACGCAAGCCCCTGACCATCGGGGTCATCAAAATTATCGACAAACAGTTGATCGCTCAGCACCAGGAGCTGATCCTCGAAGCCATCCACGTCACCATCCGTGACCTGGGGAGGCGCATTACCATACAGCTGGTAAAAGACGCCATAGCCGCTGCCGTCGCCGCTGGCACCACTGGTAAAGGCACTCCAGGACACCACAAATCCGCCGCCAGGCAGGGCCGACAGGGCAGGTTCAAACTGGGTTGAGCTGAACTCCGTGTTGACCTGAAACTCGCTGTCAAGACGATTACCGGAAGCATCATACTGCTGGCCAAACACGCCGGTGCCGCTGCCATCACGGCCACTGTCGTCCCGCCAGGTCACCACAAAACCGCCGGTGTCTAGCGCCGTCACCGCAGGCGTGAGCTGGCTGGAACCACGCTCGTCATTGACGCGGAACTCGTTCGCCACAGGCAAACCGTTGTCGGCGAACTGGCGGGCATAGATTCCGTCGCCGCTGCCATCCTGACCGGACGATTCCCAGGTCACTACGAAACCGCCACCGGCCAGCCCTGCCACATCCGGGACATCCTGTGCGGCATCGATGGTGACGTTGATCTGGAACTCGCCGCTTTCTCCTACCCCTAGTACTGATCCATCCCGATCAACGGCACTGCCCACCGCGTCGTAGCGCTGGGCAAAAATACCGTTGCTGTCTCCATCGCCCGCATCGCCGCTGGTTACCGAGGTCCAGACCACCAGGAAGCCACCGTCCGACAGTGCGGTCACCTTGGGCTGGAATTGCGTAGAGCTGGTTTCAGTATTAACGACGAACTCGGCGCCGACTGTGGCGCCGGCGGCATCGAATACCTGACCAATCACCCCGACACCACTGCCGTCACCGCCAGCCGCGCCGCTAGCCGAGGACTCCCACACCACCACAAAGCCTCCACCTGGCAGAGCGACGACATCCGGTTCATCCTGAGCTGAAGAAGTACTGGTATTAATCACGAAATCAGCGGCCGAAGCGGTGGGCGTGCCATCGCCGGCAACACCGTCAAACTGACGGCCAATAACGGCATTGCTGCTACCGTCACCGGCGGAGCCACTGGAAGCGGACTGCCAGACCACCACAAAGCCGCCATCGCTGGTGGCCGTTATCTGGGGATTGTTCTGGTTAGTGGCGGTTTCCGTGTTGATCTGGAACTCCGCTCCCAACGGATTTCCAAGTGCATCGAAGTGCTGACCAAAGACGCCATCGCCATCGCCGTCACCGGCTGTCCCGGAGGACTGGGAGGTCCACACAATGACAAAGCTGCCATCAGACAGGGTAGCCACGGCAGACTCATCCTGAGTGCCATCGGTCTCAGTATTGGCCTGTCGTTCGCCAAAGATTGGCACTGCGGCATCCGGGGTCGGTGTGATGTTGACGGTGACCACCTGAGGCTGGCTGGTACCGCCGTCCCCGTCGCTGATCTGCACCCGGAACTGACGACTGGGCACCGGATCATCCGAGGTGTTGGCATAGGTCAGGTTTTCAACTACGGCCTCCACCGCCTCGGCGCTTGCATTGGCGTTTAATGTAATTTCAAGGGGGCTGCCGTTCTGCCCATTGGACACGATAGTACCGACGACCGTTCCGCCGTAAGTAACTGACGTGCCAGAGACGCCCACCTCGGCGGGCCCTACGCCCTGATTGCGGACGCCCAACTGATCCTGGGTGCCGTCGTCCGGAATATTGAACTGATCCAGCATGGCTTCTGGAATATTCAAACGGGATACCAGTATATTGCCGCCGTCGAAGTCGCTGGAATCTGCATCGCTAACTGCGACCGCCGCATTGGCATCGAGTAACTGAGGCGTCAGATTGACGGCCGATTCTGCCAGCGTAATCTCGCTATTGAACGCCTCCAGTTCCGGTGCGGCCTGGCTGGAGAAATCTCCCACATTGCCGAACAGTTGATGGCTGATACCGTAACCGCTGCCATCCCCTGCCGTGCCGCTGGTAAAGGATTGCCAGGCCACCACGAAGTTGCCATTCGGTAGCCCGGCAATGGCGGGCGAAGCCTGGGTGCTGCCCGTTTCCGTGTTCACCAGGATTTCACCATCGATGCGATTGCCGGCAGAGTCATACTGCTGGGCATAGACATCGTCTGAACCAGTGCTGTCTCGCCAGGCAATCACAAAGCCGCCAGTATCCAGCGCGGCGATCGTCGGCTCGAACTCGGAGCCTTCGGTAGTCTCATTGACCCGGAATTCGCTGCCCACCGAATTTCCTGCTGCATCATAGAGTTGGGCAAAAACGCCGCTGCTGGCGCTGTCTAGCGCGCTGTCATCACGCCAGGTGATCACAAAGCCGCCACCGGTCAGCCCGGTGGCGACGGCTTCATACTGCGAGCCCTGGGTGTTGGTATTGACCTGGAATTCGCCGCCAACCGGATTGCCAGCTGCGTTATAGCGCTGGGCGAAAGTGCCCCAGCCATCACCATCACCCGCACTGCCACTGTTGACCGAGGTCCAGGTAATAACGAATCCGCCGTCAGCAAGCGACGCCGCGCTTGGATCAAACTGGTTGGAGCTGGTCTGAGTGTTGACCTGGAATTCGGCACCGACGGTCGCGCCGGTGGCGTCGTAGCGCTGAGCAAACACGCCGTCAGCACTGCCATCGGCGTTGCCGCCGTCCCGATAGGCAATGAGAAAGCCACCGTCATTCAGGGCTGCAATGGAAGGCTCAGACTGAGAGCTGGCCGTAGTCGAGTTGACCTGGAATTGCGATCCCAGGGCCTGGCCGTCCACACCAAAACGCTGGGCAAATATTCCCCAGCCAGAACCGTCAACACCGCTGAGCTGGTCGGTCCAGGTCACTACGAAACCACCGCCAGCCAGCCCCGTGACCTGAGGATCGACCTGGCTGCCAAGAACCTGGGTATTGACCAGGAATTCAGGCCCGACAATCACGCCATCGGCGGAGTAGCGCTGACCAAAAACACCACTGCCGGTGCCGTCCTGCTCGTCTGACTCCCAGACAATCACGTATCCGCCGTTGGCCAGTCCCGCTATGGCGGGCTCGTCCTGATTGCCCTCGACAAAACTGTTGGTGGTACGCTCCTCAAATACCGCCTCAGCACCGTCCCGTTCAGGTGTAATGTTGACCGACACTACCGCCGGCTCACTGGTTCCGCCGTCACCATCACTGACCTGAATGCGGTACTGGCGTGATTCCACCGGGTTATCCGACAGGTTCTGGTAGGTCAGGTTCTCAATCAGTGCCTCCACCGCTTCGGCATCGGCGCTTGCGTTGAGACTGATTTCCAGCGGATTGCTGCCCTGCCCGTCCGATACCACGCTGCCAATCACCGTGCCTTCATAGGTGACGTTGTTACCACTCACCCCGATCTGGCCGGCGCCCGTTCCCTGATTGCGGACGCCAAGCAGATCCTGAGTACCGTCGTCGTTGTTTTCAAACTGATCCAACAGCGGCTCGGGAATAGTCAGGCGGCTGACCAGGACACTGCCACCGGCGAAATCGGTGGAGTCCACATCCGTCAGCGACACCGAGCCGTTGGCGTCCAGTAGCTGCGGCACGGCGTTCACCAGATTTTCAGCAAAGGTCACCGTGCTGTTCACTTCGGCCAACTCTGGGGAAGCCTGGCTAAAGAAATCACCGGCATCACCGAACAGCTGGTGTGAAATGCCGTAGTTGCTGCCATCGCCGGCGGAGCCACTGGTGAACGACTGCCAGGCCACCACAAAATTGCCACCAGGCAGACCTGCGATGGACGGTGACGCCTGGGTACTGGCGGTTTCGGTATTGACCCTGAATTCGCCGTCAACGCGATTACCAACCGCGTCGTACTGCTGCGCGAAAACATCGTCGGGGCTGTTGCCATCGCGCCAAGCGACCGCAAAGCCGCCATTGTCGAGAGCAGCAATCGCCGGTTCGGTCTGGGAATTGGACGTAGTCTCATTGACCCGGAATTCCCCGCCGACCGGCGCACCGCTGGCGTCGTAAAGCTGGGCAAAAACCCCATTACCACTGCCATCCAAACCACTGTCGTCACGCCACGCCACCACAAAGCCGCCCCCAGACAGGCCCACGACCACGGCTTCATACTGCGAGCCCTGGACGTTGGTGTTGACCTGGAACTCGCTGCCTACCGGGGTGCCAGCTGCGTTATAGCGCTGGGCGAAGGTACCCCAGCCATCACCATCACCGGCGCTGCCACTGTTGACTGAGGTCCAGGCAATGACAAACCCACCGTCAGCGAGCGATGCCACACTTGGATCAAACTGGTTGGAACTGGCCTCTGTGTTGACTTGAAACTCGACACCGACAGTGGCACCTGCGGCGTCGTAGCGCTGGGCAAACACGCCGTCAAAACTGCCATCGGCGTTGCCGCCATCGCGGTAGGCAATGAGGTAGCCGCCATCATTAAGCACCGCCACAGAGGGCTCATATTGAGAGCTTGATGTGGTGGTATTGACCAGAAACTGGGTACCTTGTGGCGTGCCATCGGCCTGATACTGCTGGGCAAAAACGCCCCAGCCGGAACCATCCACACTGGAATCCTGATCCGTCCAGGTCACTACAAAACCACCGCCGACAAGACCGGCGACCTGAGGGTCCACCTGGCTTCCCAGCACATTGCCATTGACCAGGAATTCCGGCCCAACGATGACACCTTCGGCGTTATAGCGCTGACCGAATACGCCATTGCCCGACCCATCCTGAGCGTCGGATTCCCAGACTATGACGTATCCACCGTCGGCCAGTGACGCCACCGCCGGATCTTCCTGCGACCCGGTGACAAAGCTGTTGGTCTGGCGTTCACCGAATACCGGCGCTGCGCCATCGACCTCAGGCTCAATGTCGATCGTGATAATGTGAGGATCGGAGCTGCCACCATCGCCATCGCTGATCTGAACGGTGTACTGGCGGGAGGGTACCGGATCACTGGAGGTGTTCTGATAGGTCAGGTTTTCAGCCAGTGCCTCTAATGCTTCAGCGGTGGCATTGCTGTTGAATTCGACAATCAGGTCACTGCCATTGCTACCATCACTCAGAACGCTACCTATAACGGTGCCACCATAAGACACACTGCCGCCGCTCACCCCGATCTCGCCGTTGGCGTTACCCTGGTTGCGGATACCCAACTGTTCCTGTGATTCGGCATCCAAACCAAACTGATCGGCCGAACCAAAACCAACCAGCCGGCTGACCACCAACTGGCCGCCCTCGAAATCGGCTGAATCCATATCGCTGACCGCGACAGCGCCGTTGGTATCAATCAGCTGAGGTGCTGCATTCAGGTCGTTTTCCAGGTAACTGACGACGCTGGGCAGGCCTTCCAGCTCAGGATCCGCCTGCACCGTGAAATCGGCGGCATCGCCGAATAAACGCTGGAACACCCCGTAACCACTGCCATCGCCAGCTGACCCGCTGGTGAAAGAACTCCAGGCGACGGCAAAGGTGTCGTTTGCAAGACCGGTAACCGTCGGCTGGTACTGGGTGCTGGTGAACTCCTGGTTGACCTGGAACTCCGCCCCCACTGGGGTGCCGGCGGCGTCGAATTCCTGCCCAAAGACGCCCCAGCCACTGCCATCCGAGCCGCTATTATCGGTCCAGGTCACCACAAAGCCGCCACCGGACAAGGCAGCAATAGAAGCGTCTTCCTGATTGGAAGCAGTCGTGGTATTCACCAACACCTCACCGGTCAACGCGGTGCCCGCAGCATCAAAAAGCCGGGCAAACACGCCATTACTGCTGCCATCTCCTGCGGAACCGCTGGTCGTAGATGTCCAGACCACCGCGAAATTGCCACCGGCCAGTTCGACAACCTCGGACTCGTCCTGCGTAGAAGCTGTTTCGACATTAACCTGGAACTCGGTGCCCAACGGCGTGCCGCTGGCATCATAACGTTGGGCGAACACGCCCAGACCGCTGCCGTCGCCGGCACTGCCCGAGGTGTTGGAGGTCCAGGTCACGATAAATCCAGTGCCCAGCGCCGACACCGCCGGATCATTCTGATTACTGGAAAACTCGGTATTCACCTGGAATTCGGAGCCGACCGGGCTGCCGGCCGCGTCATAGCGTTGACCAAAGACACCGTCGCCACTGCCGTCACCAGCCGTGCCGCTGTTAGTGGAGTCCCAGATCACTACAAAACCACCACCGCTAAGGCCAGCCACTACCGGGCTATCCTGAGTACTGCTGGTTTCGGTATTAACCTGGAATTCGCCGCCGACGGTCGCCCCTGAGGCGTCATAACGTTGCGCAAACACACCGGCGCCGCTGCCGTCCTGACCGGTATTGGCGGTCCAGGAAATGACAAACCCGCCATCATTCAAGGCACCAATTTCCGCCTGATACTGCTGCCCGATGGGCTGGGTATTGGCCTGGAATTCCGGCCCGATACGTTCGCCGGAGGCGTTGAAACGCTGTGCGAAGATGCCATCGCTGTCGCCGTCCTGACCGGCAGACGTCCATACCAGCACGTAGCTTCCATCCGTCAGGGTGGCAGAGGCTGGAGCATCCTGATCTGCGCTGGTGAACAGATTCACTGGCCGTTCATTCAGCAGATCAGACGGTGGCTCATAAGGCGCCGGCGAGGCGTCCTGGAAGCGCTGCAGGAAGACACCGGAGGAGCTGCCATCCCCCGCAGTACCACTCGTTAACGAGCTCCACAGGGCGACGAAACCACCGCCTGCCGAGTGGGTCAGCGCCGGTTCGTACTGACTGCTGCTGAATTCGGTGTTGACCTGAAACTCACCGTCAACCCGGGCGGCACTGGCATCATACTGCTGCCCAAACACACCTGCACCGCTGCCATCGCGGCCGCTGTCGTCGCGCCAACTAATCACAAAACCGCCGTTATCAATGGCGGTAATCGCCGGTTCGTACTGGTTGCTGGATGTGCTTTCATTGACCCGGAATTGCTCACCCAACGGCGTGCCATCTGCCGCAAAGTGCTGGCCAAATACGCCCCAGGACGAGGCATCCAGAGCGGCCCGATCCGTCCAGGCCACCACAAAGGTGCCGTCAGCCAAGCCCGCCACCACCGACTCCCGCTGATCACCGGACACTCCGGTGTTCACCAAAAACTCGCTACCCACAGGGTTACCAGCCGCGTCGTAGCGCTGGGCAAAAATGCCTTGGCCGCTGCCGTCACCGGCAGAACCGGAGGTAGAGGACGTCCAGGTAACAACAAAACCGCCACCAGCGAGGCTGCTCACACCCGGCTCATACTGGAATGAACCGGTTTCCGTGTTGACCTGAAACTCAGTGCCGACAGGATTACCCGCCGCGTCAAATCGTTGACCTTGAACACCGGAAGAGCTGCCGTCCGAGCCACTATCATCACGATAGACGACAACAAAACCACCATCATTGAGTTCGGCAATCGCCGGTTCATACTGACCGCTAGATGTTGTGCTGTTAACCACAAACTCGCTGCCCTGAGACACGCCCGCATTGTCAAAACGCTGGGCAGACACCGCACTGGACGAACCATCGGTGCTGCTATTTTGATCCCTCCAGGTCACGACAAAACCGCCGCCCGTCAACGCAGCCACATCCGGTTGATCCTGGGCATTCACCGCTTGTGTATTGATCTGGAACTCCGTGCCGAGCGGCGAGCCGTCAGCGGCAAAGCGCTGGCCAAAGATACCGAAGCCACTGCCATCCGCACTGCCACCGCTGCTATCGGAGCGCCAAACGACAATGTAACTGCCATCAGACAAGGTCGCTGCTGACGGCTCGGATTGTTCCGCCGCCGTTTCTGTGTTGACCTGAGTTTCTGCCCCTATGGCTTCAACACCATCAACTTCCGGAATGATATTGACGTTAACTAACGCCGGTTCGCTTGTGCCGCCATCTCCATCGCTTACCTGAATACGGAACTGGCGGGTGTCTACCGGGTCATCTGAGGGGTTGGCATAGGTCAGGTTTTCGACCAGCGCTTCAACCGCCTCTACCGTCGCATTGCTGTTCAGGTCAATCTGCAGGTTGGATCCATTACTGCCATCGGAGGCAATGGTTCCGATGACGATGCCCCCATAGGTAACCGCTGTACCGGATACTCCAATCTGTCCTGCGCCGGGACCCTCATTCCTGACGCCCAACTGATCCTGTGTGGCGTCATCCGGTACGTTGAGCTGGCCCAATAAAGGCACGGGAATAATCTGCCGGGAAACCAGCACCATGCCGCCGTCAAAATCGCTGCTGTCCAGATCACTCAAAGCGACTGCCCCGTTGGCATCCAGCAGCTGCGGCGTCGTGTTGACATCCCCCTCAAACAAATCCAATTCAGTGTTAACGCCTTCCAGCGTCGGCGAGGCTTGGCTGCCGAAGTCTGCCGGCTCCCCAAACAACTGCTGGAAGATGCCGCCGCCACTGCCATCGCCAGCGGTGCCGCTGTTCTGAGAACGCCAAACCGCCACAAAGTTGTCGCCAGAAAGTCCCGCCAGTGCCACCTGGCTCTGGGTACTGGAGAATTCGGTATTGACCTGAAACTCGCCGTCGACCCGGCTGGCTGCCGCATCATACTGCTGCGCAAAGACGCCCGTGCCACTGCCGTCGCGACCAC
>NZ_FONF01000001.1:85653-87043 GCF_900112835.1 Marinobacter sp. DSM 26671
GTAGCAGACGTCCAGGTCACCACAAAACCGCCGCCACTCAAGCCACTGACGCTGGGCTCGTATTGAAAAGAGCTGAATTCGGTATTGACCTGAAATTCACCCCCAACCGGGTTACCCGCCGAATCGAACCGCTGCCCCAGCACTCCAGAGCTACTGCCGTCCGCACCCCCATTATCCTGCCAGACTGCGACAAAGCCGCCGTCATTCAATGCGGCAATGGCCGATTCCTGCTGAGAGGAGCTGGTGGTGGTATTCACCAGGAACTCGCCGCCCGCGGGCAGACCGTCTGCGCCAAAACGCTGGGCGAAGATTCCCCAACTAGACCCATCTGCATTCGACGACTGATCGGTCCAGCTTACGACAAACCCGCCACCGTTAAGGCCAGTAACCTGGGCTTCAACCTGATCACCAAAAATCTGGGAATTGACGATGAACTCCGGCCCGGTGATCACCCCCTCGGCGGTATACCGCTGACCAAAAATGCCATAGCCGGAACCGTCCTCCCCGTCTGAATCCCAAACCACCACGTAACCGCCATCGGCCAGAGAAGCAACTGACGGCTCACGCTGTTCACCTTCCACAAAGCTGTTGACCTGGCGTTCGCCAAACACGGGTGCAACACCGTCCTGTTCCGGCGTGACGTTGACCTTGACCACCACGGGTTCAGATGTACCACCATCACCATCGCTGATTTGAATCCGGAACTGCCGGAATGGCACCGGATCGTCGGAGGTATTGGCGTAGGTTAGGCGCTCGACCAGCGCTTCTACGGCGGCTGCATCGGCATTACTGTTGAAGGTGATCTCCAGTCGGCTACCGTTGCTGCCATCTGAAACGATGGTGCCGATGACTCCCCCTTCGTAGGTTACACTGCTTCCGCTGACACCGATCTGGCCGGCGCCGACGCCCTGATTCTGAACGCTCAACTGATCCTGAGTACCATCATCGGGGCTCTCAAACTGATCGAGTATTGGTTCGAGCAGGCCCAGTCGAGTGACCAGCAGACTACCGCCGTCAAAGTCAGCTGAATCACTGTCCGCCACGTAGACAGACTGATTCGCATCCAGCAGCAGTGCGCCGGCATTCAGTGCTGCTTCCGAGAATGTCACTTCGGGCGTGAACTCCGATAAGATGGGCGAGGCTTGGCTACCAAAGTCTGCCGGCTCCCCAAACAACTGCTGGAAGATGCCGCCGCCACTGCCATCGCCGGCGGTGCCGCTATTCTGAGAACGCCAAACCGCCACGAAGTTGTCGCCAGAAAGTCCGGCCAGTGCCACCTGGCTCTGGGTACTGGAGAATTCGGTATTGACCTGAAACTCGCCGTCGACCCGGCTGGCTGTCGCATCATACTGCTGCGCAAAGACGCCCGTGCCACTGCCGTCGCGGCCAC